>JAYSVL010000278.1:0-1934 GCA_043718595.1 Gemmatimonadaceae bacterium | reverse complement strand
TGGGACACAACCTCATATGGCGACGCGGAGCGGCAACAACTGGTCGACCGTATCTGGCGCGCGCCGCTGAGGAGCACAGCGGGCCGCACATGCCGTGGTTTTGGAATGGCGCGCAACAGGGTGGCGGCGTATTGAATGACATGATGTGCCACTCAATTCTTGTCGTGCGCCAACTGCTCACGCCGCCGGGCGAATCATTGTCCACCCTCGTGCCCAAGCGCGTCACTGGCCACATCGCGTCACTCAAGTTCACACGCAAGGAGTACGCGGCGCAGCTCAAGAAGACCATGGGTGTGGACTATCTCAAGTCACCGTCGGAAGACTTCGCGAGTGTCAACATAGAGTTTGAGGCACCCGATGGCGGTATCGCGATTGGTGAAGCGACCACCAGTTGGAGTTTTGTCGGTCCTGGTCTTCGGCTTTCTGCCGAACTGCTGGGTCCCGAGTATTCGATGAAGTGGAATAGCCTCGAATCAGGACTCGATCTGTTCTTTTCGCGTGCGGTGAAGGGCAAGTCGGGCGAGGACATCGTCGAGAAACAGAACGCCGAAGTGGGGCAGATGCCGGTGGTGGTGAACGAGGCGATTGCCTACGGCTATGAAGCGGAAGACCGGCACTTCGTGCGCGCGTTTCTTGGCAAGGAGAAGCCGCTGCTCACGTTCCATGACGGACTCGATGTGGTGCGTTTGCTCATGACGGCGTACATGAGTGCGGAGCAGGGAAAGACGCTCGAGTTCCCGCCGCGCGGGATCGACAAGTTTGTGCCGCAAGTGGCGCAAGGGACCTGGAAGCCGCGGTAGGAGAGAGAACGGACTCCGACCGCGCGGATTGGATCGCGGGGCCGGGAACGCTGGGGAAAGTACCCTGACGCGATCGCGCCTCACGACTCAGAGGATGCCGAGCGCAATACTGATTGAGCCACTGGCGAGTGCGTAGTAGCGGCTCTTGCCTTGTGTACGGGTAGGCATCACGACGCCAGCCTCGGCCAGTCGCAGCACCAGCTTGCTCGCGCCGCCTTGCGTCATCTTGCATCGACGCTGGACGTCGAGCACGCGGAACTCAGCGTCGTGCGCGTGTCCCGCCATCATCTCGTGCAATCGCATCGCATCGTTCTCGCCGATCTTGCGGCCAAGTTCCGCGCGCTCCTGCGGTCCGATGGTTGTAATGATATCGGCCACGCGCATGGGCTGGCCTGGATGCGCTGGTGCCCACGTGCGCACCGCCGCGCCGAGCAGGGCAAAGAAGCCGCGAAGCTCGCCATGGAAGCGTGCGTACAACTGGGCCGCGTCGTGAGTAGCGATGGGGTGATTGGGGTGCATGCCGAGTTGCAGGTGCGCGTAGCGGCGGCGCAGCAATTCGGCCACCTCGTCGGCACGCAGTGCTCCCAGCGTGACCGGCGGATCGATGAACTGCGACACTTGGTCGTGCACGCGAAACAGGCGCTGTTCGATGTCCGTGGTGCCCACAAATAGCCAATGGGCGTGATCGAACACGAACGCATCTCGCAGACTGTGAATGAGGTTCGCGGCGGCCGCAGCGTCGTCCGCGCTCAAGCCCTCAAGGTTGTTCACATGAATGAGGATGCTGCGGGCGCCAGACCTGGAAAGGTATTCCAGCGCTGTCTTGAGTTCGTCGAACAGCGAGAGTTCGCCGGCCTCGCCCACGATAATGCGATTCAGGCGTGTCCAGAAGTCGCCTTCGCGGTCCCGAAGCCCTGCCGCCACGCGCTGACGCACGTTCGCCACGGTGCCCGCCTGCAGTCGCTCGGTGGCGCGTATCTGGAGGATGACCTTGAGTACTTCGGCGAGGAATTGCGAGGCGGTCATCGCACTCTGGATCCGCACCGGGTCGGCGTGTGTCAGCACGCGAGCCGACTGCAGCTGGGTCTTGAGGGCGCTCACGAAGCTGGTTTTCCCAACGCCCGCCGCCCCTTG
>JAYSVL010000277.1:0-1935 GCA_043718595.1 Gemmatimonadaceae bacterium | reverse complement strand
CGGTAGCGCGTCGCGACGCAGCGACGGCACCGCATCGCGGCGCACAAGCGCGACGCGTGCAAACCATCGTATTCTGTCGCTAGGTGCTCGGCGCCGATTATCGACAGACAAACACCGGGGAATAGCGATGGACGAGACTGCGGCTGCCGCCGGACGTGCTACTGCCGTCACCGGCTCCATTGATGAAGTGTCGCGCATTCGCGACATCATCTTCGGCGCCAACATGCGGGACTACGAGCGTCGCTTCGAGGCGCTCGAACAACGTCTGCTGCAGGAACTGACCGCCCTGCGCGCCGACCTGAGTGCGCGTTTCGAACACGGCGACACGGCGACTAGCGCCGAGTTTGATCGCGTGCACGACCGTGTCACATCGGAAGTATTGCAGATGCAGGCGCGTCTGCAGTCCGAAGCAGACTCACGGCACGCGTCCACGCACGAGATGCATGACGCCGTGCAGCGCGCCCGCGACGCATCGGATTCGAGCGTCGCTGAGCTGCGTCTGCAGCTTGAGGCAAGCGCGCGCGAACTGCGGGACGGCAAGACCGATCGTCAGCAGCTCGGTGCACTCTTGCGGCAGATCGGCGAGACGTTGCAGTCGCCGCAAGCGGACGTGCCCGGGTGAACGACAGCGGTGGACGCTCGCCGTCAGTCGCCGGATCTGAGGCAAGCGTCGCAGAACTGCGGCGCCTGTTGCTCGGCGTCGAACAGCGCCAGATCGCCCACATCACCGAGCGCATGGATGATCCGATTATCCGTGCGCAGGAAATGGCGAATGTGCTGCCCGATGCCGTCCGCGTACGTCTGGCGCGAGACGCGCGGACCGCCGACACGCAGCTCGCTGACGCGTTGCGACCAACGATCAGCAATGCGCTCGAGCAGGCCGTTACGCACGACCCAGCGCCGTTTGCCAACGCGCTGTTCCCGGTCCTTGGCCCGGCCATTCGCGCCGCTGTCTCCGAGATGCTGGCCCGCGCTCTGGGGTCGCTCGACACGGCGCTCAAGAACACGTTTTCACCGCAGGGAGTGAAATGGCGACTTGAGGCATGGCGTACCGGCAAGCCATTTTCCGAAGTAGTGATGCTGCGCACGCTCATGTATCGCGTCGAGCAGGTGATGCTGATTGATCGCCGCACGGGCCTTCCGTTACAACACTTGTTGGCGGCGGAGATTCAGCCCAAAGACGCTGAAGCGCGATCCGCGATGATGTCCGGCATGCTGACCGCGATCCGCGACTACGTGCAGGACGCCTTCGGGGCGACTGAGGGCGAGACGCTGGACGCATTCACCGTTGGCGAACTCGCGGTGTGTATGGAGCAAGGGCCGCGAGCGCTCGTTGCGGTCGTCGTGCGTGGCGTGCCGCCGGCCGAGTTGCGACTCCGGTTACGCGAGATCGTCGAGTCCCTGCACCAACATTTTGGCGTGGCGTTCGCCCGTTTCGACGGTGACGCCGAGCCGTTTGAATTGACGCGACCAACACTCGAACGCGCACTGGAACTCAAGCAGACAGCAGCGACCGGCAAGCGACGTGCACCCACCGGGGCGATTCTTGTCGTTGCGCTGGCGGTCCTCGGGATAGCCGTGCTGGCGGACGTGTGGTGGTATCGTGGATATCGCTTCCGTCAGTACGTGGATCGGTTGCGCGCCGAGCCGGGCATTGTCGTCACCGATGCCGAGCGCGATGGTTTGGGCTTTCGCGTTGCAGGACTGCGCGATCCTGATGCAAGCGAGCCGACTGTGCTGCGACGTGGGATCGCGTTTGACACCGCACGCACGACGGAGCAATGGGCACCGTACCTGTCGCTCGACTCGCGTCTCACCCTGCGTCGCGTTGAACGTCGTCTGCAGCCGCCGACGGGCGTGGTACTCAGTATGCAGGGCGACACGCTGACCGCGACCGGCTCAACGATAGCAGCGTGGCGCGACAGCGCACGCACA
>JAYSVL010000276.1:0-1940 GCA_043718595.1 Gemmatimonadaceae bacterium | reverse complement strand
CCGGCACAACCAACGGCATCATGATCTCAGTAGGCAAGCTGCCACCCTTCATTGCAACGCTCGGCATGATGAGCGTGGCGCGCGGACTCGCCCTGCTCCTTGCCGATGGCAGACCCATCTCGGGATTTCCGCTCGCGCTCCGTTCGTTTGCCACCGATCGCGTGCTGGGCGTGTCAGGTCCCGTGCTCCTGATGCTGCTTCTGTACGCGACGGCTCACGTGGTCCTGACCTGCACCGTGCTGGGTCGCTATGTGTACGCAATCGGCGGCAATGAAGCGGCCGCGTCGTTGTCGGGTGTGAACGTACGGCTGCATAAAACGATCGTCTACGCTATCAGCGGACTGTCGGCTGGAATCTGCGCTGTGCTGCTGGTGGCGCGACTCAATTCGGCGCAGCCGATCGCCGGCATTGGTTACGAACTGGACGCGATCGCCGCCGTAGTGATCGGTGGCACAAGTTTACTCGGCGGGACTGGTTCCGTCGTCGGCACGCTGATCGGCGCGTTGATCATGAGCGTGCTGCGCAATGGCCTCAACCTGCTTGGCGTGTCATCATATGTGCAACAAGTCGCGATCGGCCTGGTGATCGTGATTGCGGTGCTTGTGGATATGGCACTGCACCGCCGAGTCCACCGTACTACCCGGATCTAATGCATGTGTGCATCACTCGTACGTCGTCTGTTGCCCGCCGTGGTTCTGCTGCTCCTGGCGTGCAATCGTGGTGCGGATGCGCGCGGGAAGCCAGTGGTGGCGCTCGTGCTCAAGACGCTCAACAATCAATTCTTTGTCGACATGGAATCGGGGGCACGCGCGGCGGCGGACAGTCTTGGCATTGAGCTGATTGTGCAGGCGCCGGAGCGCGAGATTGACGTGGAAAAGCAAATGCAGATCGTTGAGACGTTGTTGCAGCGCCAGATTCGTGTATTGCTGCTCGTGCCCAGTGGTTCGCGCGAAATCGTGCCGGCCATCGTCAAGGCCAACGCGGCGCAGATCCCCGTCGTGACCGTCGACACACGCGTGGACACGGCGACGCTGCGCGCTGCGGGTGGCACCGTTGTCACGTTCATCGGCTCAGACAACGAAGCTGGTGGTCGCATCGCGGGTCACTTCGTAGTCGAACGCCTCGGCGGCAAAGGACGTGTGGCCGTGCTGGAGGGAATTCCGGGACATGAGACCGGCGATGCACGACTGCGCGGCTTTCGGAACGCACTGGCCGCAGAAGCGGGCATCACGATCGTCGCTTCGCAGACCGCCAACTGGGAACGCGATCAGGCGTTCACGGTCACACAGAACATGTTACAGGCGCACGCCGACATCACTGCGCTTTTTGCCTGTAACGACGTGATGGCGCTTGGTGCGATTGAAGCAATTGCTGCGGCGGGTAAGACGGCACAGATCACGGTCGTTGGCTTTGACGCGCAGGATGATGCGCGGAAGGCCATTGCCGAGAAGCGGATGGCGGCGACGATTGCGCAGAGCCCGCGGGACATGGGGCGCCTCGCGGTCATTACTGCCTCGCGCTTACTTCGCGGCGATGCGGTGTCGTCCGAACAGCCAGTGGCGATTCGACTCGTGAAGTAACGCTGGCCCGACGGACAGCACCGGATCGACGTGGTGCTGCGTTAGCCTGCAATTTCGGCGATCGACACCGGTCGATGCTCATGTCGCGAGCGATCGCAGGCGAGGGCCACCAGCAGGGACTGCTCGGCGTCAGCAACGGTGCATGGATTCGTCGCGCGTCCCGCGACAACGTCAACAAATACGCGAAGCTCCTCCCGGTAGGCTGCGTCAAACCGGTCGAGAAAAAACGGCCAGGCGTTGGTCGGTGCCGGTGGCATGCCCGGCTCAACAGAACGCATCGGTGTACGCGCATCCCATCCCACGGCGATGCTATCCTTGCTGCCGAAGAGCTCAAGTCGAATGTCGTAGCCGAGCGGGTTG
>JAYSVL010000275.1:0-5549 GCA_043718595.1 Gemmatimonadaceae bacterium | reverse complement strand
CGTTGGCGAACAGTCTGGTGGTGAAGTCAAGATGGATCCATCCTTCCACCGTGCTGTGCGCCGGACCGTTGGCAATTTCGAGCTTCTCCCGTGCGTTGCTTTGCACGGTGGTCCACGGATAACCCGCTGGCCCTGTTTGATGCACGAGGAGCACTGCTGCTGCACCACGCGACGCGGCCATCTCGTACTTGTAGGTCCATCGGCCGTAGTACGTCATAGCTTTGCCGCGAAACATCGTGCTGTCCAGGTGTGTCGTGTCGCGCGCGTCACGCACAGGCGGATCTCCGACCAGCATCACGACCACCTTGCCGCGCACATCGACGTCCTTGAAGTCATTCCAGCGATACTCGGGCGCCACCACGCCGTAGCCAACAAAGACCATGTCGCTTGGCCGCACGGTGACGAGTGTGTCCGGTCGCAATGACCATGCGACAATATCGTCGAGTGCCTTGACGACTGTTGTCGACCCGCCCGCAACGACTCGCGCATCCACGGTGGACGTTGTCCCCACCAGCGGCACCTGCTGAATGAACGTGCCGTCGGGATTGCCGGGCTTGAGACCGATGCGACGGAATTCGCGTTGCAAAAAGGCGACGCTTGAGTCCTCACCTCGCGTGCCCGGCGCGCGACCGGCGAACGCGTCCGACGCGAGCGTCGTGATGTCGGCGAGTATTGGTGGCGCGGTGACTTGTGCGGCGGCGCGCGCGATATCTGCGGGGCGGCCCGACTGTGCGTGCGCGAACGCTGGGGCGGCGAGTGTCAGACCGGCGTATGCGAGCGCGACGATCTGGTATCGCGGGATGGTTGGTCGCGCGGTGCGGGAGTGGGTCAGCATGCCGTGTATATGTAGCGTTGGCGGAGCGCCGCGCTAGCCGAGCGCCTCGCGGAAGTAAGCGACGACGTCGATTGTCAGCGGTGCAATGCCCGCCACCGGCTGCCACAAAAGCTGCTGATCCTGGACGGCGTCTGGGGCACCAGCGGTGATCACGCGAATGTTGCGTTGTTCGCGATCGACGATCCAGTACTCGGCGATGCCGCAGCGCATGTAAAAGTCGCGCTTCTCCGTATTGTCCCGACGTCGTGTTGTGCGCGAAGCCGCTTCAACCACAAGCAGCGGCATGGGAAGGAACTCCCAGCCCACTTCGATCGATGGCGCGTCCGGGCGCACCTGAAGGTCAGGCTCAACCGCAGACCCGAGTGCGCGAACTTCCGAACGTGGTCGAAGGATCAAGCCGATCTTATGCTCCATCACGTAGGGGAGCAGAAGGTTGTTCAACACGCTCAGGAGTCGCTCATGTGGATAAGATGGCGCCGGGGTCACGAACAGCACCCCGTCGATGAGCTCGTACTTGTTACTGTCCGTCGGCAGACGATCGAACTCGGCGAGCGTCCACTGGCCAGTGTATTCAGCCATAAGCATGTGCCGTGTGTCCTCGACGTTGTAGGTTGGGTGCGCATGAGAACACAGTAAGCGCACCCGTACCACGGACCGTCACCAAAACCTCGCACCCGTCATCACGGCACCGCATGCCGAGGTTACGCTCGGCTCGGCGGCCGAGTCAAGGGCGATTGACTAGACGACGTTGTACTCACCAACGCTGCCGTGCGCACCAAACGTGCGCCATCGCAACGGATCGATGTCAATCGTGTGTGCACGCCCGTCAAGCAACTCTTCGGCCGTCAGCAGGCCCGCAGCGGGGCCGTGCATCAGTCCATGCCCGCTAAAGCCCGCGCACACATACAGGCCGTCCACACCAGGCACGCGACCAAGGATTGGTTGATCATCAGGCGTGACTTCATAGAGGCCGGCCCATTCGGCGGCGATGTCCGCGTCAGCCAGCAGCGGCAAGCGGTGCATTGCCTGCTCGAGATGGGTGAGTCGCCACGCGTCGTCAACACGCGTATCAAACCCTGGTGGTTCGTTGCGATTCGACATGCCGGTCAGAATGGCATTGCCTTCACGATGGAAATACAGGGCGCGTGAGAAATCGATGACGAAGGGAAAATCGGCGCGCAACTGCGGTATCGGTGCAGTGACGGCGATCTGTCGGCGAATCGGTTGAATGGGAATGTGTACGCCAGCCAGTGCGCCGACGCTGTTCGACCACGCGCCCGCTGCGATCACCACCCGAGACGTTGCCACAACACCCGCCGTCGAATGCACACGCGCCACACGACCGCCGTCAGCGTCGATCGCCGTGACCCTGGCGTTCGTACTCAGCGACGCGCCGAGGCGACGCGCGTTCGAGACGTAGCCCTGTAACAAACTGTTCGGGTCGACAAGCCCGTCCGCAGGACACCAACTGCCACCGATAATGCCCTCACAGTTCACCTCGGGGATCATCGCCGCAAGCTCGTGCGCGTTGAGCATCTGACTCGGCACACCGTGTGTTTGCTGCACCGCGACGTTACGCGTGAACTGGGCGACGTCGGTCTCGTTGTCGAGCATGAACAGATAGCCGCAGCGACGCAGGCCAACTTCCTGCTGCATGTCGACCGCAAAGCGTTCCATCATGTCGAAGCTCACGCGGGACAGTTCGATGTTCACTGATGTCGCGAACTGATGTCGCACTCCACCCGCGTTCAGACCCGTTGAGCCCTGCCCAAAAAACTCGGCGGCTTCCAGCACGACACTCACGCAGCCACGCGCCGCGAGATGATACGCGGTGCTGGCACCCATGATGCCGCCACCAACTACCACAACATCCGCCGTGCGGGGAACACTGTTCATCGGGATCGGAATCTCACTCTGGGGCCTCGAAGGATGTCGTGCACTAACGCACCCGTGCCAACTCTTCCGACGTCCACGCACGCTTGCGCCCTGCGGTCGCACCGCGAATCTCTTTCACGGCGGCGGCGTCAATCGGGTCGGCCCGGTTTCCCCACTCGTTCCGAATGAATGACAGGATCGACGCGACGCGCTCATCACTCATCGTGGCACCGATTGGTGGCATCAGCATCGCACCCTCGCTGCCCTGCAGCACGATGCGTACAAGCTGCGCGGGGGCACCGTTCACGTATCGGGATCCGGCAAGCGACTTCGCCGCCCCTGCCAACCCGGTGCCATCCCGTTGATGACAAGCTGCGAAGCTGGTGCCGAACTCGCCTTGTCCGACGGCAATCCGCGCGACTTCTACAGGCGTCAGCGCGCGATGCGTTGGCGCGGGCTTGCCTTCCCAGTGCACACGTTGCAGCAAGCGCTCGGCGGCCGTCACGAACACGCTATCGCGTCCGCGCGTCAACGCCAAAAGTGTATTGGGGCGCGCGGCAAGCTTGATGGTGTCGCGCGAGCCGGAGGCACCGCGTGTGAGCCCCGTCATGAGTGCTATCCGCTCGGATCGCCGCCGTCCGCTGTTAGCCACTAACGCCAGCACCTGCTGCACAGCGGTTGGATTTGGTGTTCGCCCGATCTGTGCTGCCAGAGCTTCCATGGCTGCACTGTCGGAGCGCGAATCCAGTGCGGTGCGCGTCGTGCGGCGCACGGCGCCGCGTTTACTGATGCGTGTGGTGATCCGCGCCAGCGCCGACGCTGCGCGCGAGCCGGTTGCACGGGCAGCGAGTTCCGTGCTAACCCCGTCGGTCACCGCCGCGTCCAGCACGGTGTTGGCGGCAGTCAACCGTTCCGCTTCCGGAAACATCACCAGCGACGCCGCAAGTTGCCGACGCACCGACAATGCCGAGTCGCCCAGGAACGCCAGCATTGCCGCACGCACTGTTGCGTCCGCATGGGCGGCGAACGGCTCAGCGACGCGAATGGCTGCGACACGCACGTGCGCTGAACCATCGGCAAGCGCCAACCGAACAGTGGCAAGGTCGAGCGCATTGAGTCCCTCCAGTGTCCACAATGCGTGCAGTCGCACGCGGTCATCAGCGTGGCCAAGCAACGCGCGAAGGGCCGGTGCCGACGCCGTGTCGTGACGCTCCACCAGCACCCGCTGCGCGGTGATGCGCCACCAGCCGTTGGGGTGCGTCAGCGTGGCCACCAACTGAGCCGCCGACATGGTGGAAATCCGAGGTGCTGGACCACGCCCCGCGCTGTCGTACACAACTCTATAGATGCGTCCAAACCCGACCGGTTGCTCAAGCCCGCGCTCGCGGATTTTTTCTTCGAGGTAGTCGGTGATGAATCGCCGATGCTGAATGATCCCGCGATACATGTCAACGACGTACAACGTTCCGTCCGGAGCACTGGCAAGGTTGACGGGTCGAAAGCGTTCGTCGGTCGATGTCAGGAAATCTGTGCTGTCTTGCGCACGGCGCGCCGTGATGCGTGCACCGTTTGTGTAGTCCACTACGAACTCTCCGACGAGGTTACCAGCCGATTCTGTCACGAACACACTGCCGCGCTTCGCCGCCGGGTAGCGGTCACCCACGTACGCCGTGGGACTACCTGCCGAGGTGTAGTGCGCCAGCGTACTGTCGGCCCGCAGCGTTTGCGCGCGATAGCCGCGATTGATCGCCGGCGTCTTTCGCGACGGGAACACGGCCACATTTCCGGTGAGTGCCGAATAGACGCCGCGCAATGGTGACGTCACACCACTTCGCGTGGCGTAGTGCGCCGGAACGAGATCCGTGCGCAGCGGATCTTCGTTGCTGTTGCGATAGAGTCGACCATACTCATCATGGGACACGCCCCACTGGCCGAGCGACGAGGTCCGTCGCGATTCAAACGTGACGTTAACACCGCTGATGGTGGTGCCAGCAGCTGCGTCATCGACGGAGCGTGACACTCGTAGCCGCAGTTCATACGTATCGTTCGCCGAGTGAAGCCAGTTGTCGAAGCCCCAACGCGCACCATTGGCGTTGTGCTCCGGGTTGCCGTCCGCGCTGCCATAGTCACTGCGCACCAGCACGCGTGTGTCGGCGCGAAGGTCGCCGGTGGTGTCGCGCGCCAGCCAGAGCAGCGGCGGCGCACCGACAAGTATCCCATGCTCGAGCACCGCCACGGTACGCGGCAATACCAAGCTATCAAGAAACACCGTGCGCCGGTCCATGCGCCCGTCGTCGTCGGTGTCTTCGAGGACAACAATTTTGCCGGTGGGAAGTTGCTCTCCGTCGCCGTTGATGTTGGGCATGAAACCACTCATCTCGACGACATACATACGGCCGTCGGCGTCGAAGTCGATCGCGACTGGATCGCGCACCAGGGGCTCGGCGGCCACGAGCTCAATGGAATACCCCGGGGGGAGCCTGAACGTGGCGAGTGCCTGGGTCGGTGTGTGCACCGGCGCAACGGCCGCGGACTCCCGCTTGCACGCCATTACGGCCAGTGCCACGATCAGTACCAACGCATACGACGCCTCGCGTTGTTGCACGATCGGTCAGCGTGTCGGCGACGCGTCGATGCCTGCGAGCACGCCGCGGAGATAGGCCAGTGAACGCTGCATCCCTGGCAGTGGGTCGGCCGCGTCAATCTCGTATTCGAGATTGGCGTAGCCGGCGAATCGCATGTCCGACAGTTGCCGAATAATCTCGGCAATGGGAATGGCGCCTTCGCCCACCCCACACTGGCTGCTTGCAACCTTGACATCGCGCAAGTCTTTCACATG
>JAYSVL010000274.1:0-1946 GCA_043718595.1 Gemmatimonadaceae bacterium | reverse complement strand
CAGCAATGGCGTGTGGAACGCGGTGATTATTCGATCGCCGCCCGCATGGTTCGTTGGCTTCGTTGTGATTTACTGACGGCACTGCATGTCAGGCGGCGTCATCAGCGGCGCCGCCGATTGCCCCTCGAGTGATCGCTACGAAGACGCGCGCCATTAACAACGCTTGGCGCGCGTCAGCGCACTCAATCAGTGGTCGACATCATGCTAAAACTGGTGAGAATGGGAGACCGTTTGGCGTCCATTCATAGACAGAGCGCCGTGTTTTTGCTTCGTAGCAAGCGACGATCATCTGTCCTTCCGTCTGGTACATCGCGAACGCCGTCACCTCGTGGCGATGATAGCCGTCTCCATCCGCCGCGAACCCTGACGCAGCGATAACAAACGCCTCGGTCAGCGCCATTGCGTCTTTCAGCGTGTCCGTCACACCGACAACACCCCGTGAGCGCGCTGCCTCTACGATGTACCGCGCGGCGACTCTTACGAAAGCCCGCACTGCTTGAGCCGCAACTACGTTGCCATGCTCGTCAAGTGCGCTCAAATACTCCGGGATTCTCCGATGGACGCGGTGTGAGCGTGTCGCTTCCCGGCCAGCGGTCGTCAATGGCAAATCGAAACGCCTCGATGCATTGCACTCGATCGAGCGGTCCCGCGGAGTGGGACAGTCAATTCGGTAGTCGCAACGTGATTTTCTGGAAATTGTTACAATCGCCCCAGTGCGATGCTCAGGTGCGGGATAAAGACGCGCATCCGGCGTTCCCCACTGCGTGCAAGTTTGTACACCGGCATGCACGATCTGCGCGCGACTAATCCACCAACGTGAGTCAGCGAAGTCCGCGCTAAACTCGCGCGCCCCGCGAGGTGGCTTGCGAAGCGAGCGCCGACGCGTATTGCGCTGTTTGCGCGACTGCGATTACGCATGCGCGGCAGGAAACACGCATCGCACGTCACGCTCAGTCGCGGAGAAACAAGTATGCAAGCCACGTCATGGTTTTTGGTTGAACACGAGGTAGCCGCGCGTTTGCGCGTGAGTCGTCAGACGTTGCAGCGATGGAGACGAGAAACGCGCGCGGGTGCGTCCGTCGGGCCCCGCGCAATCACACTCGGACCACGCAGAATCGCCTATGCGCTCAATGACATCGAGGCGTGGGAAGCCGCGGCGCGTGCCGAGCCATCGCGTTCCGCGTGAGTCGTTGTCGGCACAGGCGGCGGAACACATCCCCTACAAAAGCACACGCCCCCAAACCTTGCCGGATGCGGGAGCGGTGCGGAGCCAACTTGATGTCCTCGAAACATAAGCAGTCCGTCGCGCATGCGAAACGCATCGCGGTGTGGTCCCTGCGCACGGTGAACGCGAGTATCGCGGACATCCTGACGCTGCTGTATCCGTGGGTGATCCGATCGCGCGTGAATCTCTCACCCGCGCGGCTGCGGGCGATCGCGACTCGCGCGCATGCGCGTCATCATGCCGCGCGTTCGCGGGTGGCGCAGTGACGCGTGCGCTTCCTGGCGTGTGGCGTCATGTGCTGATGCTGACGCAAGAGTACGGTCTCGCATGCTTCCCGTTGTCGGCTGGCGAGAAGACCCCGTTGCCACGCTCTCGCGGCTGTCTCGACGCCTCAACGCATGCGGAACGCGTCTGCGAATGGGCCGAGCGACTACCGCACACAAACTTTGGCGTGGCGTGCGGTGGATGGGCGCGCCTCTTCGTGATCGACTTCGACCGACCCGGCGCACGTGACGAGCTGACGACACGATATGGTCTCCGCCCGACGACGCTAACGGTTCGCACACCGAAGGGCCTGCACGAGTACTACGCGGCGCCCGACGGTATCACCCTTCGCAACTCAGCGGGTTTGCTGCTGTCGGGCGTCGACACGCGAGGCCATCACGGCTATGTCGTCGGTGCCGGTTCGATGCTCGCGGATGGCCGTTCATATTCGTACGTG
>JAYSVL010000273.1:0-5570 GCA_043718595.1 Gemmatimonadaceae bacterium | reverse complement strand
CGACGCGCTGCGTCTGGCAACGGGCACGAGCGAACAGGTGAGTATTGCTCGCGCGGGGTTGCGTCGTGCCGACGGACAACAGCTGCAAGCCCGATCGGCGCTTTTGCCACAGCTGTCGACTGGCCTCAATTGGCAAAAGACACTGCAGAATCAGTTTCAGGCGATCTCCAGCCGCTCGAGCAGCAGCGGATCTGGAGGCGGCGACACCTCGTCCCTCGCCGACAATCCCCTGACCAAGATTTTCGCCTCGCCGTACACCACCACGTTCTCGCTCACCGCAAGCCAGCCGATTTTCACCGGTGGTCGCGCGACGGCCAACATTCGTGCATCGCGCGTGGGCCGCGAGTCCGCTGAGATCGGCATCACGAGTGCGCAGGCACAGGTGCAGCTCACGGTGACGGAAGCATACTTTGACGCGCTGTTGGCGGATCGTCTGGTGACGATCGCCGAATCATCGCTCGTGCAAACGGAGCGTGCGTTGCGACAAGTGCAGCTCACCAAGAGCGTCGGCTCCGCGTCCGAGTTTGAACTCATTCGCGCCCGCGTCACGCGTGACAATCAACGCCCCGGCATGCTGCAGTCACGCACCAATCGCGATCTCGCGTACGTGCGGTTGCGTCAGCTACTCAACCTGCCGCCGGATCGCGCAGTACGATTGACGGACGATATCGCGGAATCATCCAGCGTGGTTGCGCCTGACGTAAGCAGCGCGCCAATCACCACTGTTAATGTATCGGCCGCCGAAGTACTCGCCATCGATCCACGAACCAGTGTGGAAGTGGCGAAGTCGCTCGCGGGCGCAGACACCTCGGTGCCGGTTCGTGCACCAGTGCGCCAAGCGGTCAAAGGCGTCGAGGTCGCGAAACTGCAAATGCGCGCAATCAAGGCGCAGCGTTATCCGCAAATCTCACTGTCCAGCAGCTATCAGCGTCTCGCCTATCCCAACGATGGCTTGCCGCGTAGCCTTGGCGATTTTTTTCCAAACTGGACGGCCGGCGTTGGTGTGAGTTTTCCGTTCTTTACCGGTGGACGAGTGCGCGGTGACCTGCTGGCAGCCGAAGCATCGGTGCAGGAAGCTGAGCAGCGATTGCGCTTGGCCGAAGAAGGCGCAGCACTTGATGCGCGTCAGTCAATTGCACAACTCGCACAAGCCGAAGCCTCGTGGCAGGCCACCGTTGGCACGGCGCAGCAAGCAAATCGCGCGTATGACATCGCTGAAGTACGCTTTCGCGAAGGAATCTCCACACAACTTGAACTCGCCGAAACGCGTGTCCAGTTGCAGCAGGCACTAGCCAATCGCGCACGGGCCGCACGCGATCTCCAGGTGGCGCGCGTTCGACTCCAGTTGCTGCGCGACCTTCCGCTTTCCAGTCCGACTTCCAGCACTCCTACTTCAGGCAACACGCCATGACGACGAGAACACGCCGCTCGGCGGCGTCCTTCATATCTGTAGTGACACTCTCCGTGCTCGCGGGTGCGTGCGCAAAGAAGGGCGACGCCTCTACGACGCCGGCCGTAGCACCAACACAAACAATCGGCCCGGAGAACATCGCCGTGGCGCGCACGGATACACTGCGCAGCGGTCCGCCTATCTCTGGCACCTTAGTTGCCGAACGTGAGGCGCGCATTCGCTCCGAGCTGTCCGGCGCGGTGATTCAGACATACGTGGAGTCCGGCCAGCGAGTATCGGTTGGCACAATGCTCGCTCGCGTCGACGACGCGTCTGTTCGCGATGCAGAACTCTCGGCGAAGTCGGCGCTCACGCAGGCCACGGTTGCCGCGGAACAGGCCGCACGTGAATTGCAGCGCGCCAAGACGTTGTTTGCTGCTGGTGCCATCGCCGAGCGCGATGTTGAGACAGCTGATCGTGGCAATCTGATCGCGCAGTCTGCACTGGCAGACGTGAAAGCGCGCTTGGCGGGCGCTGAAAAGGCCATGCGCAACACGTTGATTCGCTCACCGTTTGCCGGCATCGTCTCGGAGAAAACAGTCAGTGCAGGAGATATCGTGTCGCCGGGCACGGCGATGTTCACCGTCATCGATCCGAGCAGTTTGCGTCTTGAGGCATCCGTGCCGACGTCGGCGTTAGCGGATGTGCGGGTGGGCGCACCGGTCACCTTTACCGTTAACGGGTTTGCTGATCGCACATTGCTCGGACGCATCACACGCGTCAGTCCGTCGGTTGATCCGCAAACCAAGCAAGTGCGGTTGATGGCCAGCGTGCCAAACGCCAAAGGGCTGCTCGTTGCTGGATTGTTTGTTGAAGGGCGCGTGGCTGCCGAGAAGCGCGTTGGTGTGATGGTGCCGGAGCAGGCCATCGACCAGACGGCGATCCGGCCATACGTCGTTCGCCTCAAGGCTGGGAAGGTGGAACGCGTGGACGTGGAGCTGGGTGTGCGCGACGAAGCGGCGGCGGCGTTCGAAATACGCACAGGTGTTACAAGCGGTGACACCGTACTCCTCGGCGCAGCGCGCGGCATCTCGCTTGGCAGTAGCGTCGTTGTTTCCGCGCCAACAGACGCAGCGACCAGTGCAACACCGCCCGCCGCCGCAGCTGCACCCACGAAGAAAAACTGACCCGGTCGAGGCACTGCGCATGTTCATTTCTGACTACGCGATCAAGAAGCCGCTGATCACAGTCGTCGCCATGGTGACGCTGGCCGGTTTTGGTCTGGTATCGCTCTTTCGATTGCAGACGGACGAGTTTCCTGAAGTGCAACCGCCGGTGGTGCTGACCACGGTCATCTATCCCGGCGCGTCGCCTGAGCAGGTGGAGCGCGAGGTGCTGGAGCCGATTGAAGAAGCCATTCAGTCGATCTCCGGCGTCAAGTCCATCAATGGCGAAGCGCGCGACGGCTTTGCGCAGATCGTCACGCAGTTTGTCTACTCCAAGCCGCTGCAGGACGCGACGCAGGAGATCCGTGATGCCATCAGCAGCAAGCGTCAGGATCTGCCGCAGGAGATGGAAGAGCCGATTCTCAAGAAATTCAGTCCCACAGATGCACCGATTGTCACGCTGTCGGTGTTTTCCACGACACTCACTCCGGCGCAGTTAACGCACATTGTTGATCCCGGTATCACGCGCGAACTGCGATCAATTCCCGGTGTGGCGGATGTGCAGATCTCGGGCGGCGTGAAGCGCGAGATGACGATCAATCTCGATCCGCAACGGCTGCAAGCAGCGGGCGTGAGTGTGCCGCAGGTTGTGCAGGCGTTGCAGGCGGGAAATCTCGCCGTGCCCGTGGGCCGAGTGAGCAGCGCGCTCGACGAACGCACGATTCGCTTGCAGGGACGTCTTGATGGGCCTGACGACTTTATGCAACTCGTAGTTGCCGAACGTGGCGCGCGCGTGGTGCGACTTGGTGACGTAGCCACGGCGACGGATGGCATTGAAGAGCAGCGCAGCATGGCGATGTACAACGGCAAAGACGCCGTGGGCATTGAAATCAAGAAGACGAACGGCTACTCCACCACCGCCGTCGCTGCGGCCGTGTTTAAGAAAGTGGAGCAGTTGCGTCCGACGCTGCCGCCCGGTGCACAATTCGATGTGGTGAAGAACAAGGGCGAACGTGTTGAGAATTCCGTGGCCAACGTGCAAAGCGCGCTCATTGAAGGTGCGCTGTTGACAGTGCTCGTCGTCTTCCTGTTTCTCAACTCGTGGCGGTCAACGATCATCACCGGCCTTGCATTGCCGGTGTCCGTGCTGGCGAGTTTTATCGCCGTCTGGTCGTTCGGCTTTACACTCAACACGATGTCGTTGCTTGGTCTCTCGCTGTCGATCGGCATCTTGATTGACGACGCGATTGTCGTGCGCGAGAACATTGTGCGACACGTCGAGATGGGCAAAGATCATTACACGGCAGCGCGCGACGGCACCGACGAAATCGGACTGGCGGTTGCTGCAACAACATTTTCCATCATTGCTGTCTTCATACCAATCGCGTTTCTGGAGGGTGAGTCGGGGCAGTGGTTCAAACCATTCGCACTGACGATCGCGTGTTCCGTGTTAGTGTCACTGTTTGTCTCCTTCTCGCTCGACCCGATGCTCTCTGCTTACTGGGCTGATCCGCATCTCGAAGAACATCAGAAGTCGTGGCTGACCAAGTTGCTCGACCGCTTCAATCATTGGTTCAACGGGCTGTCCAACGGGTACCGTCGTGTGATTGGCTGGGCGCTGGATCATCCCAAGTCGATGGTACTCCTCGCGGTGGCCAGCTTCATTGGCGCGCTGGCGTTGCCGGCGACAGGACTTGTGGGCGGCGGCTTCTTCCCGCTGGAAGACAATGCTGAAGTGCAGATGGTGGTGGAAACGCCACCGGGTGCGAATCTCGACTACCTGCGACAGAAGGTGAACGAAGCCATTCGCCTGGCCGCGAAACATCCAGAGGTGACGTACACGTTCGTCACTGGTGGCGGCGCCAGCGGTGCGGTGGACAAGGCGAGCGTATTCGTCAAGCTGAGTACCAAAGGCGAACGACTCAAGAAGGGACAACTCGGCGCGGAAGATCTAGCGGCTGTGTTTCGTGAGGACATGAAGGGCATTGGCGGTGCCGCCGTGTCTGTGTTCACGAGCGACTTTGCCGGCCAACAAAAGCAGATCTCCCTCGAATTGCGCGGTAACAACAAGGCGTCGCTGCAGGTGGTCGCGGATCAGTATCTGGCGGCGATGAAGTCCACGCCCGGTGCGGTCGACGTGGCGTTGAGTACCAAAGGGCTCAAGCCTGAACTGAGCGTTGTTGTGGACCGTGGGCTTGCGGGTTCACTCGGCTTAAGTGTTGGTGCCGTTGCGCAGGCGATTCGACCCGCCTTTGCGGGATTGGACGCTGGCGATTGGGTGGACCCGACCAATCAGACGCGGAAGGTGATGGTGCGATTGTCACCAGAAGCACGCGCGCGCGGCACCGATCTCGCCCAACTCCCGATCGGCATCGGCAACGGCCCCAACGCGCAGCTGATTCCGCTGCAACAAGTGGCACGGATCAAGAACCAGCTGGGTCCGGCGATCGTCAACCATCTCGATCGCGACAACGTGATCAAAGTGGAAGGCAATATTGCCGGACGCAGCCTGAGCGAAGTGATGAAGGAGATCACGCAGAAGACCGCATCCATCACCATGCCACCTGGTGTAGTGCTGACATCCGGTGGGCAGGTCGAACAACAAGCGGAAGTGTTCGGCAGCATCTTCACGGCGCTTGGAGTGGCGGTGGCGCTGATGTACCTCATTCTCGTCATTCAATTTGGCTCGTTCCTCGATCCACTGGCGATCCTCATCTCGCTGCCGCTCTCGTTGATCGGTGTGATGGGCTCGCTGGCGATCACCGGCCACACGATTAACATCATGAGCCTGATCGGTGTGATCCTGTTATGCGGGATCGTTGCCAAGAACGCGATCCTGCTCATCGATTTTGCCAAGTGGTCGCGTGAGAAAAACGGGTTGCCGTTGCGCGAGGCGTTGATTGAGGCCGGTGCGATTCGTCTGCGTCCCATTCTGATGACCACCTTCGCGCTCATCGCCGGCATGATTCCCGTAGCCCTCGGTCGGGGGGAAGGCGCGCAGTTTCGCGCCCCGC
>JAYSVL010000272.1:0-1950 GCA_043718595.1 Gemmatimonadaceae bacterium | reverse complement strand
TACGCGCAACGATGATGACAATCCGCGCACGGGATGGCTGCTGCGTCTCGACTACGAACGCGGCAACGGAACGCTCACCAGTGTTGGTGCGAGCACGGCGAATGTTCGCTCGCAATTGCCCGGCACGCTCGCATACACTCGTGGCCTGTTCGATTTCCGGCGATACACACGACTGGGTCCGCGCACACAGATCAATCTGCGCGCCGTGGCTGCCGGCTGGCTCGGCGGCGATGCGCTGCCGATGCAACGTCGTGTGTCGGTGAGCGGTATTGATGCGTTGCCGGGGTTCGACTTCCGGCGAACGATTGGTGACACCGATGCAGGCACCTGTGCCACGGGCGACGCGGCGACGTATTCGCGGTTGGGTCGTCCGGCGCAATGCGATCGCATCATGCTCGTGCAAGCCGAATGGAAGGGCGATTTCCGCATCAACCTGTTCGGCCGACCAGATCGCATCGGGGATCGTCGCTGGACGATGAATCGCTTCAGTGGTGACGGCACCTGGGTGGTCTTCGCGAACGGTGGTCGTGGATGGCTGGTCGGTGACGCGCCCGGCGCGGCGCGATTTCCCTCAGGGCGACTGCCGCGCATTGGCACCTGGCGCAGTGACCTCGGCGGCGGATTCGATTTTGGTGCGTTCGGTGTGTATGTCGCCGAAGCCGTGTCGATGGCTGGCTTGCAACCCAACGTGTACGTGCGATTGGGGCACCGGTTCTGATTACGCGTCGCTCCCTGCTCTACCTGGCCCTCGCGCTGTTGTGCGTTGCGCGTGCCGCGCCATTGCGTGCGCAAGCGCCAAAGATCGAGATCGCCGTCGTTGCCAATTCGACGTCACCCCTGGTGGCGGTGCGTGGCGTGCTCGAGGAAAAACCATTCGACGAATTGCTGCGCAGCGGTTT
The DNA here is from genome assembly GCA_043718595.1 of Gemmatimonadaceae bacterium. GTDB lineage: Bacteria > Gemmatimonadota > Gemmatimonadetes > Gemmatimonadales > Gemmatimonadaceae > Gemmatimonas. Next base: position 1,051 of record JAYSVL010000272.1, on the reverse strand, counting down.
CCCAGTGCACCTGCACTTTCGCGCCGAACTCTGGATGACGGGACGTTGGTTTGACGACGTGGTGGATCACGACGAATGGGATGTGGTGATCAACTACGATGTGTTGGAGCACACGTATCAAGTGGCGCGACGAACGAGCACGCTGAGTGTGGTGCTGGGCAACTACAAGAGCTTCGCCGATGCGCGCGCCGCTACCGAGGTGGCATTTGCGCCGAGCCTCACGCCACGTGTGAAAGGTCGACAGGGGTACGTGGCGGTGCAGATTGATGTTGGCACGCTTGAACTCAACGATCTCGCTGAACTGCAACGATGGCTGAGTGGTGAAGCGGCGCCGGCGGTGCGCGGTCGTCGCAATCCGGGTACGGCGCTAACGAAGGGCTTGCGCACGCTGGTGACGCGAATTCTCGGCGGCGAGGTGCGTCATCTCGAAGCGCGCAGCGGTGTGATCGAGTTTTGATCGAGTTCCTCAAGTTGCTTGAGCGTGGCTTCGCCGTAGAACACACGAATGTAGCGCGCCTGAATGGGCGTCAACCGTCGCACGGCCCAGCTCAGATGCACGAAATGCGGCTCGACCGGCAAATGCATCGGGTGCATGCCGATTTCGTCAGGTAACCGGTTCGCTTTTTTCGTGTTGCAGCTACTGCACGCGGTGACGACATTCGTCCACTCGTTCACACCGCCGCGCGATATCGGTATGAGATGGTCACGCGTAAGCGACTCCCGAGGCTTGAGCTCGATCGCCGTACGACGGCAGTACTGGCACTGATACTCGTCGCGGGCAAACAGAAACGTGTTTGTCACCTGCCGCCGAAATCGGCGCGGCACGTGCACGAAACGCGTCAGACGAATCACCGCCGGCCGCGGATAGTTGGCGCGTTCTGAATGGACCGGTCGATCGCGGTCGGCTTCGACGATTTCGGCCTTGCCGTCAATGACAAGCCGCAACGCCCGTCGCAGTGGCACCATGGTCAGTGGTTCATACGAGGCATTCAAGGCGAGACATCCGGTGATCACGCAGTGTTCTCCATCAGACGAGCGCTTCCTCTGGAAT
>JAYSVL010000271.1:0-5574 GCA_043718595.1 Gemmatimonadaceae bacterium | reverse complement strand
GATTGGCGATGGGCGCGCGCTCTCGAGCGTGACGCAGGGCATCACGACCGCGATACTCGGTGAAGGCGACACCCCCGCACCCGTCAACGACCACACGCTGGCGCTCGTCGCCGATACGAGTATGAAGCGGCTTGCCCCGCAGTTTACAGGCGCTCATGGCTTCGGTCACTGGATCGACTTCATGGTATCGCGTGGGCTGTCGCAAAATGTCGGCTCATTCGTCGGCAGCGGCACCGTACGCGCATATGCGAAAGGCGGCGGGCTCGCGCCGTACACCGACGTAGAACGTGACACGATGCGACTCATGGTGCAGCGCGCTATGCAGGATGGTGCGTTTGGTGTGGCAAGCGCGTTGATGTATCCGCCGGACAACTACAACACCACGGAAGACCTGATAGCGGTGGCGAAAGCCATGGCACCGTTTGGTGGATTGTACATCACCCACATGCGGAACGAGGGCGACCATCTCCTGGAAGCGATCGACGAGGCCATTCGCATCGGGCGCGACGGCGGTGTGCCCACGGAGATTTATCACCTCAAGGCTGCCGGCATGAAGAATTGGCCCAAGATGCCGGCCGCCATTGCCAAGATTGATTCCGCGCGCGCATCGGGCATGGATGTGCAAGCCGACATGTACCTCTACATCGCTGGCGGCAATAGCTTTGCCAGTTGCATCGCGCCGCAGTACGCCGCCGAGGGGAAGTTGCAGGCCAACCTGGCCGATGCCGCCATGCGCGCGCGCATCAAGGCGGACCTGCATCGCGAGATCGACGGTTTCGAGAACAGTTGTCTCGAAGCGCCGCAAAATGTGATGGTGGTGGGTTTCACCAAGCCGGAACTCAAGCAGTACGATGGCAAGCGCCTGTCAGAGATTGCGACGATGATGAAGAAGGACTGGGCCGACGTCATCATCGACCTCAATATCGCCGAACCGGACAAGTTGAGCGAAATGTTGTTCCGGATGAGCGAAGACAACGTGAAGCTGCAGATCCGTCAGCCGTGGATGAAGTTTGGCACCGATGCAGGCGCGAATGACCCAGCGATAGCGAAAGGGCTCGTGCACCCGCGCACCTATGGCAACTTTCCGCGCCTGATGGGCAAGTACGTGCGCGACGAACGCATCATTTCACTGGAGGAGGCGGTGCGCAAATCATCGGCGGCTGTCGCCAGCAGACTTTCGATCGGTGACCGTGGTGTACTCAAAGAAGGAATGCGCGCCGACATTATTGTATTCGATGCAGTCACGATTGCTGACAAGGCCACGTTCGACAAACCACATCAGCTATCCACCGGCATGCAGTTCGTGCTGGTCAACGGTGTGGAAGTGCTTCGTGACGGCGTACACACGGGTGCCAAGCCCGGACTCGCCGTGCGCGGTCCGGGTTGGACGGGGCGGGGCGTTCAGTAGTGCCGCGGGACGACTACGCGACCGAAGGTTGTGCGGTCGATCGTTCCTGGAGCGCGGTCTTGAGCAGACCGAACGCAGTGTAGAGGACGACGACCAGCACAAGCCAGCGCACGACGGTGAGTGGCAGTGACTTAACAATGAAAAAAGCGATGAGCACGGCCGGTACACTGCCGATCAGCATGGCAAGCGTCGTCCGGACGTCAAACGCATTCTTGCGGATGAATCGCGCACTCGCCACCGGCATCAGGAAGGCGCATGAGCCCATCATGATCGGAAACGCCGTTGTCGGGTTCATTCCCATGAGGCTCACCATGATCAGGCACGGGCCGTAGAGGCCGATGCCTAACGTCATCAGGGCACCGAGTCCGAAATTTGCCGCAGCGGCGATGACCAACTTGCCGCCGGTGAGACCGACCGCTTCTCCGCCAACCGGCGTCAGCTTGAGCAAGCCCGCCAGCAGCAATGCCGCAGCGCCGAGCAGTGCCAGTCCCATGCCCAGTTGCACGCTGCGTCGAGGCAACGAGACCACAACCCCCGCGCCCAGCCAGGCACCCACCACGGCCGCGGCAATCAGCACGATAAGTGTTGTCGCGTCTACCGGCACGGCTTGCGTGAAAAGAAACGTCTGCAGAATGGCTGGGAAAGTGTAACCCACATTCAGCGTACCAGGGATTAACTCATCCGGCACCATCTTCCATGCGCGAAGTATAGACGTGGTCGGTGCGAACGATCCGATGCCGAGCGTGTCGAAGAAATTGGTAACCAGGGACATCGCGAGTCCGCCACGCGTTGGCGCCATCGGCATCGATGGTGACTCGGCTCGCCGACGTCTTATCCCAAGCGCGAGGACGATCGCGTATCCCGCACCAAACACGCCCAGCGCCGCAAGCAGCAACGTCTTCGCATTTCCGAGATCAGCCACCGAATGCTCCTGTCGAGCGGGATAGATATGACGCCATGTACACAATGCCTGGCGCCTCACATCGAGACGCCCGGCACGTAGTTGTTACGGCTTGCTGAGCTGAGCCTTGAGCAGTTCCATACCCCGTTTGACGAGATCGCTGCTGTTCGCTGGAATCTGGCCCTTCGGGGTGAGGGAGTCGATCAGTTCAGGCAGCATCTTGGCCAGCGAGCCGCTGGCTTCCGCATGCGAGGTACCGAGTTGCTTCGCCACTTCGGCCACGGTCGATTCGCCCAGCGCGGCCTTGACCTGGTCGCCAGAAATCTCGTGGTTGGCGCCCGTTCCCACCCACGAATCGACGGCCTTCCCGTGACCCTGGGTGCGAAATTTCGCGAGGATGCCTTCCAGACCGCCGCTCTTCTGCAGCATGCCCATCGCCACCGTGAGCAGCAGCTGCGAACCGGCCGCGCCACCAAGACTTCCCAGCACGCCGCCGAGCATACCGCCACCTTGTGTTCCGCCAGCCTTCGGCGCCGGATGCGGGTGTGATCCGCCTCCGAGCACCGACTTCAGTGCGCCCCCCAGCAGGCCATCAAGCAGTCCCATGCACGCTCCCAGAAATTGTGAAAGAGGAGGCTCGCTCCCCGTGCATCGCACGTCAAGCATCTTCACGTGCCGAAATGCGCCAGGGTGAGGGGGTTGCCAGCCGCGCGCACTGCGGCACTATCCAGTATGCCGGCGCAGTGCCGTCACAACGTCATTCGCCCACTTCTCATCGTCGTCATGCACATCAAAGCGCTGATTCTGGCCGCCTTCTGCCACTCATTCACGGTCCCGCCGATTGGTGCTCAGCAGAGCGTGTCGCTGCTCGACTATCACACCACGGTGCCCGATGGATGGACAACGCGCCCGGCATCGTCACGCATGCGTCTCGCGGAGTTCTCGTTGCCAGCCCAGAGCGGTGCGGCGACGGAAGTCGTCGTGTATTTCTTTGGCCCGGGGCAGGGGGGATCGGTCGAAGCGAACCTCGCGCGCTGGAAAGGCCAGTTCTCGAATCCGAGTGGCGCTCCGGTGTCCGACATCGTCAAGCGCGACAGCAGCGGAATTTTCCCGCTCACCGTGGCCGAGTACCGCGGCACGTATGCGCGCGGCGTCGGCATGGGCTCAGCGCCTGACGCGGCACTTCCGGATCACGCGCTCATTGCCGTGGTCGCCGACACCCCACGCGGCACGCTGTTCTTTCAGCTCTTTGGACCGCGACAAGCGGTGGAGGTGAGACGCGCAGCGTATCTCAGTTTTGTGCGTGGACTCAAGTAACGCGTCGAATAGCGCGTCATCGAACGTGTCATCGGGCGGCATGCGCGTGCGATTGACCACACCACAACTGCGGCGCGCAGTTTTTGGCGCACTGCTGCGTGCACTGTGTTTGTGTGGTGCTGCGGCCAGCGCGGTGCAGGCGCAGCCACCTGTGCCTCCGACCGCACGGACGTCCGTCGACTCGTTGATCCGCGATATCGTACGCGCGAAAGTGCACGCGATGCAGCGTTGGCCGCGTCTGGACGATGTCGTTGCGGATCTGCAAACGCTGTACGACTCAAGCGGCTGGACACCGTTGTGGAGTCGTGACGGGCAGGCCACGCCGTCCGCGCGCGCGGTGGTGCAGCAGCTGTCGACCATTGACGCACGAGGTCTTGTGGCGGCCGATTTCGACGCGACGCTGTTGCAGGGCGTGATCGGGACCGGCACGAGTGCAACGCTCTCTACACCGACGCAACGCGCGGCGTTCGACCTCGTGCTGAGCACTGGCGCTTTACGCGCCGTGCGAGCGTTGCGATTTGGGCGCGTGTCAACCAAGAGTGCACATGCGGCGCTGGACTTTCCCGCCGAGCCGTTCGACGCCGTACAGTCCGTGCGCCTCATGAGCACCTCGACGAACCCGTCATTGCAGTTCGACGAGGCGGAGCCGACCTACTTGCACTATCACCTGCTCAAGGGTGCCCTAGCCCGATTTCGTGTACTCGCGCGCGACACCACGCTGCTCCCACTCGGCGTCGTGGGAACAGTCAAACCACATGACACGCGCGCCGGCATCCCCAAACTTCGTCGCCTGCTGCGCGCGTTCGGCGACTTGCCGCAGAGCGCGACGCCCGTCGGCGATGATTCCTTGCGCTACGACTCGCTGTTGGTGGTGGCGGTGCGAAAATTCCAGACGCGACACGCGCTCACCGCCGATGGCGTGATTGGCGCGACGACATTGGCGCAGTTGCGAACGCCGTTCGCGAAGCGCGTCGCACAGATGGAACTCACATTGGAACGCTGGCGATGGTTGCCGCATGTGATCGATCAACCGCCCGTCATCGTCAACGTACCGGCGTTTCGCTTATATGCGTTTTCGACCGGATCGGACAAGGAGGCCGACCTCCTGAGCATGGACGTTGTAGTTGGTGATGCGTTCGACCATCAGACACCCATGTTCAGCGGTCGCATGCAGTATCTCGTGTTCGCCCCCTACTGGGAGGTACCGGCCAGCATTGCGCGTGATGAGATCTTGCCCAAAGCCCGCGCGGACATCGCGTATCTGGAACGACTGCGCTACGACATTGTCCGCGGTGCCGATCGCGTAGTGCCACCGTCGGTTGAAGCGCTCGAGACCGTCGCGTCCGGTAAAGCGCGCTTCCGTCAACAACCAGGCCCCAACAACTCGCTCGGACGCGTCAAGTTCATTTTCCCAAACACGTTCGACGTATATCTGCACGACACACCAGCACGCGCCATGTTCGGACGGGCGCGACGCGATGGCAGTCACGGCTGTATTCGCGTGGCTGATGCCGCGCGTCTCGCCACCTTCTTGCTCCGCAATCAGCCGGGATGGGACTCGTTGCACGTGCGGCAGGCGATGAGCCAGACAACGCCGCAACGCCTCAATCTCACCACGGCAGTACCCGTGCATATCGTGTATGCGACGGTGGTCGCTCGCGAAGACGGCACCGTGCTGTTCTACGACGACATCTACGCTCTCGATCGTTCGCTACGCGAGCGGCTGACGAAGGGCTTTCCGTACGCAATGCCGCGACCGTGACGCGTGAGGATGCGCTCTATCGCAAGGTGACCTGGCGACTGCTACCCGTCCTGTTCCTGTCGTACGTGGTGGCCTATCTGGATCGCGTCAACGTGGGCTTCGCGAAGCTGCAGATGCTCGAAGACCTGCACTTCAGCGAAACCGCATACGGACTCGGCGCCGGCATTTTCTTCCTCGGCTACTTTC
>JAYSVL010000028.1:0-2851 GCA_043718595.1 Gemmatimonadaceae bacterium | reverse complement strand
TGGCGGCGATTTGTGAAAAGTTGCTTGCCGGCATGGCGAAGAACGGGATCGCCGATGACGTCGCCCGGCGCATTTACAACCAGATCAACGCGTTTGCTGACTACGGATTTCCCGAGAGTCATGCGGCAAGTTTTGCGCTTATTGTGTACGCAACGGCCTATCTGCGACACTACTACGCGCCGGAGTATGCGGCCGCAATTCTCAATGCACAGCCAATGGGATTTTATGCACCCGGCACACTGGTGGAAGATGCCAAGCGACATGGCGTCGAGGTGCGTCCCGTCGATCTCACCGTGTCGTCATGGGATCATGTGTTGGAGATGGCCGACGGGCGTGTGCTTGTCCCGAACGATGGCGCGGTGCAATGGGGAGCGCGTCGCGTTGCGTTACCCATGCACGGCAAAGACGGCGTGGCCGTGCGACTCGGCGTTCGCATTGTACGCGGGCTCGGCGCCAGGGCGCGACGTGAACTGGAGCGCGCACTCGCCGATGGTCCGTTCACCAGTGTGGAAGATGCGGTGCGTCGAGTGAAGCTCGATCGCGCGGCATGGCGCAAACTCGCCGAAGCGGGTGCCTTTGACAGTATGTTTGCGCACGAGCCGGAAGAGCGACGGCGGCGTGTTGCACTGTGGGAAGTGCTGGCCGAAACACGCGGGCCGATGCTGCCGCTGGCACCGATGCGTGCGGTGCCCGCGCCCACACAGTTACCGTCGTTCGCACCGATTGAGTTGACGGAAGCAGACTATCGCATGACGGGGCTGTCGCTGGCCGGACATCCAATGTCGCATTTGCGGGCGATACTCGCGCCGAATGGTGTGCGGACGGCGCAGATGCTGCGCGACGCGGGGCGCGATGGCGAGAAGGTAGCGGTCGCCGGTCTGGTGATTTGTCGACAGCGTCCGGGCACAGCGAAGGGGTTTGTGTTTTTGACGCTTGAGGATGAGACGGGGATGGTGAACGTGGTGGTGACGCCGGACAAGTTTGAGCAGGATGCGTTGCTGATTTCGCGCAGTCCGTTGTTGTTAATCCGTGGTGTGTTGCAGATCGAACAGACGGCGGTGAATGTGCGAGCGAAGCAGTTCAAGGCGTTGGAGCTTGGTGGAGGTGAGCGGCATGCGAAGGGGCGGAATTTCCGGTGAAGCAGCTCGACTGCAACGACCGGCAATGGATTGACATTCCTCGCGCGAATCGGGTGACGCATTCACCACGACACTTGCGTATCCTCGGCGTATGTTCTCTTGCCAACTCCGACGCGCCGAGCGTACGCTATGGGTATGCAGCTCACACGCACTGACTGGACGGCCGACATGCTCGACGATCTCCCGGACGACGGGCGTCGGTACGAGGTTATTGACGGGGTATTGTTTGTGACGCCAAGTCCGGTTGATATCCATCAGTATGCGGTGGGTGAACTGCACGCGTTGCTGTTGCCCTACGCAAAACGTGTGGGCGTCAACCTGCTGCTCGCACCGTCCGACGTGCGATTCTCGAACCGTCGGCAGGTTCAACCGGATCTCCTGGCCACACCGCGTTTGCCCGATGGTCGACGTCCGCAACGCTTTAGCGACGTTGGTGTGTTGCTGCTGGCGGTTGAAGTGTTGTCCCGCTCAACGCGCCGTACCGATCGGCACGACAAGCGCACACTGTATCAGGACGAGCGTGTCGCGGACTATTGGATTGTTGACACGTCGTCGCGCGCCTTTGAACACTGGACGCCAGAAGCGACGGAACCGCACGTGTGCACGATCACGCTGGTGTGGCAGCCTGTGCCAACGCACGAACCACTCGTGATTGATGTGGTGGAGTATTTCCGAAGCGTGTGGGGCGAATGAATTGGCGGTCAGGCCGGTGTCGAGCACGACGCGGCGCTTATAGATCGAGCAAATGGTGGTGAATGCGCGAGCGAAGGGTTGCGGTGGAGCAATTGTCCTTCTAATAAGGACAACTCCAGCGATATTCGTCCTTTCAGGAAGGACAATACCGGCGAATCTCACGTAGCGGACTCAATGGACGACCTCGATCAACTCCAGACTTCCAACCCTCGTGACAACGCTGACTTTCATGCCGTCCAGGAGGTGCGAGACGAAATCGACGTACGACTGCGCAAGCTCCGCACAACACGCGAGGTGTTTTTTGGCGGCGTTATCCGACGTGCCATTGACGAGGTGCTGAGCCTTGGCGCAAAGCGCTTTAGCATCGAGCAGTTGGAGTCGACGGAGAAAACGTACGTAGGCACCCGAGTGGAAATGTTGGTGCGGGACGCGCTCGATGTCGGTCGCGGCACGCGCGCCGACGCGCTGATCGCCGGTCACGAAGTAGACATCAAGTGGTCAAAATCGCTGTCGTGGATGATCGGCCCCGAGAATTTGGGCACTGTGTGCCTGGGCATCGGCACCACAAAAGACAATGCGACATTCAGCGCTGGTGTATTTGTGCCGCATCGGGATTTGATACGCCCCGGTTCGAACAGAGATGATAAGTTGTCGCTGTCCTCCGAGTTCTACAACACGCGCGTGGATTGGCTTGTCATGCGTGCAAGTACGCCCCCAAACTTCTTTGCCGCGCTCGCGCCGGAGATTCGCGACGACATTCTGTCGCAACCGTCTGCGCAGCAGCGCCTGCGACGACTGGCCGAGCTTGTACACAGTACTCCGGTGCCACGATCCGCAATCGTATTCGCTGCACTCAACAAGAACGATCCGATGCGTCGCATCCGCGTCGATAAGTCGCGGAAGGATCCACCGCTAGGTGACATGGTGTGCCTGAGCGAGCGGTACGATAAAACGCTGTTGGCGCAACTTGGCGTTGTGCTGCCGGTGGACCACTTCTATTTCGTCACACAGAGCCTGCT
>JAYSVL010000270.1:0-5580 GCA_043718595.1 Gemmatimonadaceae bacterium | reverse complement strand
GCACGCGTGAACGCTGGCGTGCCGCAATGGTTCGTCGTGGCCATCGCGAGTGCGGCGACAGTTGCGCTGCTGTTTGTGTTGGGGCGACGCGCGTTGCGACGCGCAGGCCGACGCACGCTCCGCAAATATCGCGCAGGTGTCGATCGCTTCAAGTTGACGCGCAAGAGCTTTGTCATTGAGCAAGTGCTCGCCGACGCGGCCATTGCCGATGCAGTGCGCAAGCACGCGCAGGAGCATGGTGCGTCCGAAGACGACACGTGGCTGCGCGTGCGACGCTACCTCGATGAGATCGTCCCGTTCTTCAACATGCTCGCCTACTATCAGCTCGGCTACTATGTCAGTCGGGCCGTCCTTGGCGTGTTCTATAAGGTATCAGTTGAATTCGAGCGCCCCGATCCGTTTCGCGGACTGCCGCGGGATTCAGTCGTCATCTACTTAATGAATCACCGCTCAAACGCGGACTATGTGCTTGTCGCATATGTAATGATGGGCGACGTCTCCATTTCGTACGCCGTGGGCGAGTGGGCGCGTGCGTTTCCGCTCGAATATCTGTTCAAGAGTTTTGGCTCGTACTTCATTCGGCGACGCTATCGCGAGCCGTTGTACCACGCCGTGCTCGAAGGCTACGTGCAGCTCATTACACGCAACAGTGTCACGCAAGGCGTCTTTCCGGAAGGCGGCCTGACGCGCGACGGCGCACTTCGTCCCGGCAAAATTGGCTTGCTCGACTATGCACTCGGCGTTGCGCGTGACCCAGCGGTGCGGAAGCGCATGTACGTCGTCCCGGTTGGCATCAACTATGATCGCGTCATCGAAGATCGTACCCTGCTACGGGAGCTCGAGACGCGCGCTGAACGCCCGGTGGGGTCGCGGCTCACGCAGCTGCGCGAGGTGAGTCGATTTGTGCTGTGGAACGTCGGGCGCATGCTGACCGGCCAATGGAAGCGCTACGGCCGCGCTGCGGTGACGATCGGTACGCCAATCTCCGTGGATGCATGGCTGACGCGCCTGGACGCGCGAGGCGTGTTTCTCTTTGACATCGCGCGCGCGGAGCGGTTGCCACGTGTGCAGGAGTTTTGTGACGACGCACTCGAGCGCATCGGCGCGATCATCCCTGTCACGCCGGTGCCGCTGGCTTGCGCCGCACTGCAGTCATTTGATGCCGAGTTCGTCACCCACGCGCAGTTGCTCGACCGGATGAGCGCAATGCGTGACGTGCTGCTTGAGCTTAACGGTCGCGTGCTGCGTGCCGATCGCGACATCGCTGACACGTTCGAGCGCGCCTATCGCATGTTGCGGATGCGACGCATGATCGCGCGCGCTGGGACTGGATACGTGGTCCTGCCAAAAGGCCGACCCCTGATTGCCTACTACGCGAACAGTATTGTGCACCTGCTTGGCCCGTTCGCTGACGGCGTGCGCACACGCGACGCCTTGCCGTTGTACGACTGGGAGCGCGCAGAGCGGCATCGGACGCCGACGACCCCCCTTGGCGGTCCGCGAGAGCACCCGTAGCTTCCTCCGCGACCGCGCGACTGGTGGCCATTCGTATAACGGCTATTACCTCGGCCTTTGAAGCCGATGACGATGGTTCGACTCCATCATGGCCTACTCGCGCGTCCCTCCCCTCCCGCCGCCGCCCTGGAGCGGTTAAGTTTCGAGGCTGTCGGTTGCACGTTGAGGTTCGCCTTTTCCATGCTTGGGACGGAGCCGCCGCGCCTTCGGGTACCGGCGACACTCCGCCCCTTTCGATTCGACGGGGATGCTGAGGAATGGACGAACTGCCCAAGATGCGCGGTTTCAAGATCCTGTCGGGAACGTCCAATCAGCCGTTGGTCGAGGAAATCGCCCGACACCTTGGCATTGAGATGTGCAAGGTCACCTGCAGTCGCTTTGCCGATGGCGAGATTTTTGTCCGCATCGACGAAAACATCCGTGGGGCTGACGTCTTTGTCGTGCAGTCAACGAACCCGCCGGCCGAAAACATGCTGGAAATGTTGCTGCTGGTAGACGCGGCTCGACGCGCATCGGCCTCGCGAGTGACATGTGTGCTGCCGTACTTCGGGTACGCACGGCAAGATCGCAAAGATCAACCGCGCGTGGCGATCGGGGCCAAGCTGATTGCCAACATGATCGAAAAAGCCGGGGCCGATCGTGTGTTGGGGCTCGACTTGCATGCCCATCAGCTACAAGGATTTTTCGATGTGCCGGTCGATCATTTATACGCCGCGCCCGTCTTTACCAACTACTTCCGTCGCAAAGGGCTGAGCAACCTGTGCGTCGTCGCCCCTGATGTTGGATCGGCGAAAATGGCGCGCGGGTTTGCCAAGCGGCTGGACGCTACCTTCGCGATCATCGACAAGCGGCGGCCGAAGGCCAACGTGGCGGAAGTCGTCAATGTTGTTGGCGAAGTCGAGGGTCGAGACTGTCTGATTCCGGACGACATGATCGACACAGCGGGGACCGTCTCGGAGGCCGCGCGCGCGCTGAAAAAGTTGGGAGCGAACGATATTTATGTGTGCGCCACCCACGCCTTGTTGAGTGGTCCGGCGGTGCAGCGCCTCACCGACGCGCCAATCACCGAGGTGGTGGTCACCGATTCGGTCGGTATCCCGGCCGCGAGACAATTTCCAACGCTTCGTGTGTTGTCCGTTGGGGAGTTGCTGGCCAAGGCCATCCGCTTTACGCATGCCGACCAGTCGGTGAGTGTGTTGTTCGAATAACTCGTAGTGCAGGACGCAGTTCCCGGTCGGGACGGCCACTCACGCTACTCCCGCGCCACCTTTTCACACACAGGTACTTCATATGTCTTCCGCATCACTCAGCGCCACCGTTCGCAGCGAAAGCGGCAAAGGCGCGTCGCGCAAAATTCGTCAGGCGGGCAGTATTCCGGGTGTCATCTACGGGCACGGGCGCGAGCCCATGTCGCTCACCGTCAACGCGCGCGAAGCCGACCGGTTGTTGCAGCGCATTTCCACTGGCTCGACGGTGATTGAGCTCGACATCGAAGGCAAGACCAGCCGCACGCTCATTCGCGAGATTCAGCGGCATCCGTACAAGAAGCAAATCATGCACATCGATTTTCAGGAATTGGTGGCTGGTGAAACGATCAGCATGTATTGCCCGATCATGATCACCGGCATTCCCGATGGCGTGCGGAACGAAGGCGGTATTCTCGATCAGGTGATGCATCAGCTGCACATCGCTGTGGATCCCTCCAACATTCCCAACCACATCGATGTGGATGTCGCGCACCTCAAGGTTGGCAAGTCCATTCACGTGGCCGACCTGGTGTTACCCGCCGGCGTTCGCGTGCTCGATGACGCCGGGTCCACGGTCTGCGTCGTTGGCCAGTCACGGGCGAGCATCGAGGCGGCGACGACGGAGAGCAGCATTGCGGAGCCCGCACTGATTCGCAAAGTGAAGCCGGACGACGAGAAGTAGTACACGACGACCACGTCTGACCGGGGCGCGGTGCACACCAACCATGGTGACTCCACGTTGGCGCGTACCGCGCCCCGCTCAACCTCGTATGAAAGTCATTGTTGGACTCGGCAATCCGGGTCGTGAATATGAGAACACGCGCCACAACGTCGGCTGGTGGATGCTCGATCAACTCGCGCGACGCTGGCACTGTGACGCCTGGCGCAAGGACGGCGACAGCATCACCGCCACTGGCGTCGTCGGTATGAAGAAGGTGCGGCTTGTCAAACCGCAGACCTACATGAATCTCAGTGGTGCAGCCCTCCGTCCGTACCTCAAACGCGACGCATTCGTGCCCGCGCAGGACTTGTTGGTAATTGTTGACGAAGTGGCCATACCCGTTGGTGAATATCGACTGCGCGCGGCTGGCAGTGCCGGCGGTCACAACGGACTCAAGAGCATCGAAGCGCAGCTCAAGTCGCCAGCCTATCCTCGTCTGCGCATTGGCATCAAGCCGCTCGATGACCGGCGCCTGATTGGTGACCTCGCTGACTTTGTGTTGCATCCCATGCCACGCGACGAGCGCGACGTGGTCGAAGCATTGTTTGCGCGTATCGAGCAGGCCGTCGAACTGTGGATTGCCGACGGCACCGAAAAGTCCGTCAGCTCGATGGGGCGGTAGCACGTGACCGCTCGGATGGTGGCGATCCGAATTTTCGGATCATCTGGTAGCGAATCACGCCCGCTCCATCCCGTTCCATGTTTTCTGTCCCATCACCAATCGCATACTGCCGAATCACTTGTAGATTTCACGGTGTTTCCGATGCACCGCCATCGCGTTCTCCTCTAGCGTTGTTTCCCATGAAGCGTTGCTCTTACACGATTTCTGCATCGCTGTGTACCGCGCTGCTACCCGCACTGCTGGTTGCGCAAGACGCGCCAAAACCATCGGCAGTACCCATTGTGCCCGCGCCTGTTTCCGAGCTGCCACTCAAGCGCGACGCCAAGCCAACCAAGAGTGCCATCACGGTCGAGGACTTGATGACTCGGCTGTACATCTTTGCCGACGATTCCATGACGGGCCGAGAAGCCGGCACCAAAGGCAACACCATGGGCACGGAGTACATCGCTGCCGAAGTGCAGCGTTTTGGACTGAAGCCCGCGGGTGAGAACGGTACGTTTTTCCAAACACTGCCGCTCAAGACCCGCGCGATCGACCCGATGTCGTCGCTGATCGTCGGTGGAGCAGCCTTGAGTTTTGGCACCGAGTGGATGCCCAACGGATACGCCACGCTCAACCGCGACAATCTCGAGACCGTGTATGGCGGCATGCTCGGGGATTCGGTGCAACTCACGCCCGAGCAAGCGTCCGGCAAGCTGGTGGTGATGGGCATTCCGCTCTCGAATCCAGCGATCAACCGTTCCCTGAGCGCCAGTGAAGTCGCACCGAGTTCAGCGGCCGCGGTTGCGTTGATTGTCCCCGCGCCGGTCGTACCCGGTCTGATGGGTTTCTTGCGCAGCGAGTCGATGTTCCGCGACATCGGCGAGCGCAGCAACACGCGACTGTTTATCGCTGCGTCAGCGGCGAGCAAGCTGTTTGCAAAGCCGATGAACGAACTGACGCTCGGGGCTGTCGGTACCACGGCGGCGGTCAACGCGGTCATTTCCGTCGCGCCAATTCAGTATCCAGCGCGCAACGTTGTGGCGATTCTGCCCGGCAGCGATCCGACGCTCAAGAATCAGTACGTCGCCATCGGCGCGCACAACGATCACGTCGGCATGAGCGCTAAGCCTGCCGATCACGATTCGATGCGCATCCTTACACATCTGGTGCGACCCGGTGGCGCGGAAGACGGCGGCAAGCGTGCAACAGCAGAGCAACAAAAGGAGATCAACGCCGAACTCGCCGAATGGCGCAAAGTGCACGCCCCGCGACTGGATTCGATTTTTAATGGTGCAGATGACGATGGGTCCGGATCGGTGTCGGTGCTGGAGATTGCCGAATACATGTCGTCGCTCAAGGTGAAGCCGAAACGATCGACGCTATTTGTGTGGCATGTTGGCGAAGAGAAAGGACTCTGGGGCTCCGAATACTTCACCGATAATCCCACCGTGCCGCGCGACTCGATCGTCGCACAACTCAATTTGGACATGGTC
>JAYSVL010000269.1:0-5583 GCA_043718595.1 Gemmatimonadaceae bacterium | reverse complement strand
GTTCGTGCGCAATGCACTCCCCGCCGATCGATTTGACGTCGTCGACGATTCAATAACGGATCGCGCGTTTCGCAGCACCGACGACCGCATGGCAATGGGCTGGGGGCTGCGATCAGATTTTGTGGTCAGTGGCATCGTCAGTCAGCGTGCCGACTCGCTTGTGCTGTTGACCATTTTCACTGACGTCCGCGGAGGGCGTCTGTCGCGCGTCACAGAATCGGTAGTGCCAAAGGCCGACGCGAAGCGGGCATTCGAACCGGCGGTCGCCAAGGTGAACGTGTGGCTCGACTCTGCGCGTACCATGTCGAGACGACCTCCGGGTAGTCGCGGGCAGCCTGGTGACGGTCGCAGTGCACGCGGTCGCCAAGGCACGCCACCTGATTTCGCTCGCCGACCGCCGCTGTAAGGCGTGAGTGTTGCGCGCCGGAACGGATTACCGCGCACCCGATGTAAATGCGATGACCATCAGTCGACTCGTGCCGCACGTACTCGTTGTCGCGCTGACCACGGCGGCGGTGACCGCCGCGTGTCATCAGCGACCCGCCGTGCGACGCGCAGGGCCTGGAATTGCAACCGGATTGTATAGCGAAGCAAGTGAATCTGAGCTCGCGCACCGGTTGATTTGTCATGACACGCTCGGCCGACCGGATAATGCGTACAGAATTGTCGAAGTGATGCGCTGCACGCCGTGTATTCCATACGGCATACAGGCGTCGGGTGAACGTTCCGTCTCGCATGCGCGACGACTGTGGTTGCAGGGCGCTCGTGCGGCGTACGACACGTTTGATCTCGGCGCCAGCTGTGTGCGTCTGGCGTATCAGTACGCACGCGCGCTCTGGCCCAGCGACGATTCGCTGGCCGTCGAAATAGCGCTCGTACACCTTGCCGACTCGCGCGACTCGTCGCGCAGTAGTGCACTGCACACGATCGATTCGTTGATGCAACACCATGACGCGAGCGGGCATCAGGAAAGCGCGACACAGATGTTGGCGCAACTCGCGATGGGGATGTGGGATCGGGCGCAACGCGCGCTCGAACGACCGGATGGTGTTCGCGAAGACCGCCTCGAACGTCGTGCGCACGACCTAGCCAGCGGCGCGCCGATGCTCAGCACCCTCCCCCCGATTCCGAAAGCGTCATCGAATCTTGGAGAGTCTGAGGCGAAGTGGTCGGCGCGATTGTTTGACGCCGCAGCTAGACGTGCAGCGACCGCGGCCGAACGCTCGCGCTTGTTGCGACTTGCTGTTGCACCATGGGTGGTTCTTGAACGATGGGACGCGCTCGATTCGGCGGCGCGTGCATTGTTGCTGTTCGCACCAAACGACTCCGCGCTTCTGCCCGCGCGCGCGCTGGCCGCGTATCGGTTGTTGCAACGACCGGTGATGCAGTCGCCAAGCGTGATGGCACTGTTCGACAGTGCGGTCGCGCATTTGCCGCGCGCCGACTCCGTGCGCTACGACAGCTTCGACGGCGTGCTCACCGCTGATGACGACGACTGGCGCTACGGGTTTCTCCCTGACCAGCGTACGGCGCTCGACCGTCGTGGGTGGTCCGTGATTGATCCGATGTGGAGCACGCCAGTAAACGAGATCCGCCTGGCGCGTCGTGCGCGCATAGCCGAGGCTGACTATCGCTACGCCGACATCGCGCGCGCGGGTGAGTCGGGAAGTGAGACGCGACCGGGGCAGATGCCGCTCCGACTTGGCGCACCGTCAACTCAGTGGAAGGTCAACGCGACGCGAAACGGTCGCCTCTGGATGCAACGATTTTGGGGTCGGCTCACGGCTGCCGCAGAACTTGAAGACTCGCCCGCAAACTGGCGTGTGTCCTATGGCACACACTTTACGCCGCTGCAGGCTATTGATTTTGCAGCGCCAAACACGTGTACCGCTCGCGTGGAGGTTTTTCCGCGCCTGTATGACTGCGCCGTTGCGCGACGCGCGGAATGGAGTGACGTGCCCTTCTACAGTCGCACGGGCCAGATCGACGTCACGGCCGCGCGCTTTCGCGCCGACAACGACTCGGCAGACTTGTACGTTGGTGCGCGTATTCCATTGGGTGCGTTCAAGCACCGCGATGATGCGACCGCCGATGTCACCGATCGGATTGCCGTGGGCGTCTGGCTGACCGACGAATATGGCGCACCGATCTACCACGCGTCGGTGAATCGTGCACTGCCAAACACCAACACGCTCGCCTTGACGCGACAATGGACGCATCGCGTGGGGTCACTCCGCATGATGCATCGTGTCGAGGCGATGGAACAGACGCAGCCAGCGGGTGCGCGCGGTGTTGCGCGCTTCACCAGTGATGCGCAGGTGGCCTTTCCATTGCGCGGCTTTGGCATGAGCGACGTGCTCATCGCCGAGTCTGCGGTGCCGCGAGTGAGCGAGCCACGTCGCTGGAGCGACGTCGTCGTGCAGCCGAACGGTGCCAGTGTCGCGGCTGGCGCGCGCTTCGCCATGCTCTGGGAAGTGTACGATCTCGCACCAGGCACCGACGGACGTGTGCACTGGCGTGTGCGCATCAAGCGCGAGCGTGGCAACATGGCGGTGCGAGGCGACATGCAAACCGTACTCAGTGGAGCGGCGTCCGCTGGTAGTCGTGTGCTCGCCAGCGAGTCGAGTGCGCCGGATCTTTCCTATGTGCGTGACGACAAGGCCGGCCCAGTCGTTCTCGAGCGCATCACCTTTGGGGTTGGTGACGCGACCGTTGGTTATCACGTCGTGAACGTGACCATTGATGATCTGGTGAGTGGCAGGTCCGTCACGCGCGGTGTGAGCGTGCGCGTACGGGACGATGACAGAGGGCGACGTCGATAGTTCGACGCCACCCTTGCCTCGTGTACTGCAGGCCGTGGTACTACGGCCTACGAAACGGAACGGTGATGTCTACGTAACGGGAAGCCACGCTGTCAGCTGGCAACGAAAATCTGAGCCAGATCGTGTCCGATACATACTGCGCTTTCCCATCGAGCGCACGATCACGACCTTTGGTTGATTGCACCGCCACGAGAGCCCGCACGGAATCTGGTCCTACGGCACCATATCGACGAATTCGCATCGTGTAGGTACCGGACGCCGAAGAAATGGACCGTTCGTGCGTGTAGAATGCGTTTGAGTCGAAGACGTCGCCGGAAGTCAAGAAGGAGTCAAGCGGTGTGCCCGCCAAGTCGAGTACCCGACCTCGTATGTCGGCAAAGCCGGTTGTTGCAAATTCACCGGTCGGTGCCAGCGGTGCCGCTCCGGAGCAAGCAGCAACCGCCAGCACGAACGAGGCGAACACCAATCCACTATGTGTGGTTGTGGTGGTCATGGCAACCGCTCCCTATTGCTTGTAGAAATTGAAACGCCAAAGGCAGGGGACGTCTCGATAGCTAATTCGACGACGCCCTTGCCACTGATGCTCTGTGCCGTGGTCCTACGGCCTACGAAACGGAACGGTGATGTCTACGTAACGGGAAGCCACGCTGTCAGCTGGCAACGAAAATCTGAGCCAGATTGTGTCCGACACAAACTGCGCTTTCCCATCGAGCGCACGATCACGAACTTTGGTTGATTGCGCCGCAACGACAGTTCGTACAGAATCTGCACCTACGCCACCATATCGACGGAGCCGAATCGAATAGGTACCGGAGGCCGAAGTCATGGACTGTACCACAGTGTAAAATGCTTTCGAGTCGAGCACGCCGCCAGAAACAAGGAAGGAGTCAAGCGATGTGCCCGCCAAGTCGAGTACCCGACCTCGAATGTCGACAAAGCCGGTTGTTGCAAATTCACCGGTCGGTGCCAGTGGAGCCGCTCCGCCGCAAGCAGCAGCCGCTACCACAAACGAAGCGAACACCAACCCTCTGCGTGTAGTTGTAGTGATCATCGGAAGGTTTGTCAGAGATCGTAAAAGTTGAGTCGCCAAAGGGCACGCACCAAGCTCTGCGACGGCAGCGGTGTGGACGCATCGTACGAGATTCCACCATGCACGACCCACGATCCAATTGCCCAGCTAGGAACGAAGGCTCGCTCGTCAATTGATCCGGCGACGCAATAGACCATCTGATCTGATCCGCCCAGCAGCGATGTGGTAGGGCTTGTTGGTCGACACTCCTTCATGATCTGCGAAAGATCATAGAGGCTGATCGCAACCGCGTCGTCGTCACCAGCAATTCCGTCAACGTCTGACGCCGTGTCGACGAGATCCAGCAGGAACGCCGCAAGGGTAGCTTCGATCAAAACGCCGTTGCCGACCGTTCTGGTCTGGTTGTCCTCCAGAATGCCCTGCCGCAGCCCGTCTCCGAAGGACAGAGCACCGTCTATAGAATTGATCACACGTGCCGCAAAGAAGTCCGCAAACCCCTCGACGAATGCACATGATGTCGTGTACGGCAGATCAGGGTCGTGATAATTGTCTGGACTGCCGCACTGGTATGTTGCCCACGGCTCGATTGCGACATAGTGGAAGGCGTGCCCATATTCGTGCACGACGTTGATAACCCCACCTCGATCAATGGCCTGATTTGGTCCTATTCGGATATAGTCGAGACCCGGTTGGTAGTTAGTCGCCGACACGGCGCCGTTGCTCACCCGGTAGGTAATCGGTCCACGCGAACGACCGAACATTGCGCTCGCCGCAACGTTGTAACGCAGATGATTAAGAAACACCTGCGCGGCGTCATTGTTGATGACCTTCAACTCAACCTGTGCCCCGAGCGATGACGCATAGATGGATCCGTTAACACCTGCGAAGTCGTTGTTGATGCCGTTGACCTGCACGCCAGCGCCGGTGAGTGCTCCCTGTACGCTGATGCGATAGCCTCGGGCGTGTTGCAATCCACGGAGAACGCGCCTTGCGCATCTGCAGCAACATCGAAGTAGCCCACAGGATCATCATCCACCGTCGCGCAGTAGCCGTACACGCGTGCTCCGGCGACCCCCTCTGTCGTATTCGGCTGGCCAATTAGGCGCCGCACATAGGTTATCCTTCCGTTGAAGTCTGTCGGTGAAAGAAGCGAAGCACCCGCAAGCCGATTGGGTACCTTGTCCGACGAACTTCGCGCACCAGCGTTAGGCGTGTTACGAAACGCTCCAACGGATCCATTGGTCAGATAGCGAGGTGTACCATCCAGAATGGAATGATCGTACTCTTCGTCAAGCCTGCCGCCCTTCTCGTCAATTAGAATCCAACGATTACTTGTGATGACGCTCGACACCGGAACACGAAGGGCGCGATCTTGATCAAGCTCCTCTGGCGCGATCGTGCTCACGGAGGCGCTGACAGGATAGTATCCGGGCTCTGCGAACGTTACGACGGTTGAATGCGACTGGTCGCTGCCTTTGGGCACCGAAAGCTCTTGTGTGGTCTCCATGCTCGCCCGACCGGCCAAGCTCGCTGCATGCTGTGCTCGGATCGCCAACTTGCTTGACGCCGTTCCTCGGAGTCCGCGCACCTCGCTTGTCAGTGTGATGGGAGCGCCTGGACTGAAAGCACCGGTCGCTTGAAGCCGCACAGCGACACGATCCCGGTTTTCGAACGACGCGGTGGCGCCGGGTGGCGTGACCACTGCGGCGGCGGCAGAGCGCAGTGTGTCAC
>JAYSVL010000268.1:0-5594 GCA_043718595.1 Gemmatimonadaceae bacterium | reverse complement strand
GCAATGCCGATGACTACTTCGTGTCGATGGGCGACGCGGCGGCGCTCGCCGGCCGTTTACAGAACACCCTGATCATCGCGCCATTTTTTGTGACGACTGATGATACGCCGCTCGCCGACGAACCGGTGTGGACGAGCAATGGCTGGAGGATTGGTGATTTGTCGAGCAGCACTGGCCCGCAGCCGCGTATCAGCTCGTACGCGGCGATCGATACCATTGTGGCGCGTCTCGGCAATCGTTCCAGGTTCCCCCGGCTGTCTCGCATCGTGGTGACGGGGCATTCCGCCGGTGGACAACTGCTGCACCGCTACGCCGCAACGAACCGGATCGAACCCACGTTGTCCGGTATTGTGGTGCGCTACGTGGTGGCGAATCCGTCGAGCTGGCTGTACGTCAGTCCGGAGCGTTTCAACGGCAGCAGTTTCACCATGCCTGCGACCGCTGCAGCCTGCCCGGACTACGATGACTGGCATTACGGCGTGCAGAGTCGCAATACATACGCCAACGCTTTGCCCGCCACGCTGCTCAAGCAGAATCTGGTGAGCCGAGACGTGATCGTGATAGTTGGGACAGCAGATACACTCACCGCCGATCTCGATGTGAGTTGCGGTGCCAACGTGCAGGGCCTGCGACGCTATCAGCGCGGGCTGACGTTGATGGACTACATGAACGCGCTCAACCCCGGCAATGGGCACCGGTTGGTGACGGTGCCTGGTGTGGGCCATTCACATCAAGGCATGTTCACATCGGTTGACGGGCGCCGCGTGCTGTTTCCGTAGAGACTATGCACCAGCGTACAAGCGCTCGAAATCAATCAACTCGATATCGGGTCGCGATTCAGCTACCTCGAAGACCTGCTCCGCAAACGCTCGACCGATGAGCAGCAGCTTGGCACCACCAGCACGCGAGCCGATTGCCTTCCGCGCCTAAATCTTGCCGGGCTCTACGCCGACTGCCTTGTGCGCTTCCGCTGACGATGATGTCGAGAGGAGGTGGACGGTGCCGTAGCCATCCAGCGCTGTCAATGCGATGATTCCCGTGAACCGACGCGTTGCCCAGTCACCACTGCTAAAGACGCAATGAGACCGAACGCTGTGTACATCGAGGACTCCCTCAGGTCCAACCGACGGAGCCGACGCACGGCGCTCGCCTTGGCCCTGGCTGGCATGGGCTTGGGCGTGACGATGTCCGTGCAAGCACAAAGTGCAGTTGCGCCGTTCACGTTGCCCGCGCCGAGTGGGCCGTTTGCGATCGGTACGACGTCGTGGCACATCACCGACAGTGCCCGACCAGATGGGTTCACGACCACGGGAGCACCGCGCGCGGTAGAGGTGGTCGCGTGGTATCCGACCGCCCGCGAGAGTGCGCGTCTGGGATCTCGTGCGGAGTACCTGCGCGAGTCAATCGCCGAGGTGCAGGCGTTTGCGTCACTCCTTCGGCAGCCTGGTGCGTACGATTCGCTTGCTGCGGTGCGTACCCACGCGACGCTCAATGCCAAGCCACTGCCGGGGAATCGCCGCCTGCCACTGTTGCTGTTCTCGCACGGGTATACGGGTGTCGCCAGCGCGTACACCTCGCTGCTGGAAGAGCTCGCGAGCTACGGTTACGTGGTGTTCAGTATCGTGCATCCATATGAAGTTGCGGCCGCGACATTGCCCATTGGTGATGTTGTCTCGTTCCTCGGTGCGAACGGGGCGCTGCGCGCTGGTAGTGCTGCGGTGCAGGCGGAGTGGAGTCAGGAAGATGCGATGATGTCGCGCGTCACCGATGAGCGTGATGACAACGCACAGCTTCGCGTGTTACGCGCGTACCTGCGCGGGCTCACGCAAACGAACGTCGCGCTCGAACGCTGGGTTGCGGACACGAAACTTGTCCTCGACCGCCTGCCGACGTTGCGTCGCGGTACGGTTGGCCGACAACTCGCGACGCTCGTCAATGAGCATCGCGTTGGCGTGTTCGGTCATTCGTTTGGAGGCGTGACGGCGGGAGAGTTCTGCCTGAACGACGTCCGTTGTGCGGCGGGGCTCAACCTTGATGGTATTCCCCAGTACGGCGCGATGATTGATGCGACGATGTCACGTCCATTTCTGATGGTGTACTCGGCGCGACCGGGCAGAGTTGGTGCCAGCGATGTGATATACCGTCGCGCGGTCACCCGTTACTATCGCGTTGACGTTGCCGACACGCGTCACCTTGATTTTAGTGATATGAAATTCTGGGGTGGACCGCTCAAATCGTTTGGTGCGTTTGGTACGATCACGCCGGAGCGCGCGGCGAGCGTCACTCGTCAGATTGTGCGCGAGTATTTTGATCAGGAACTGCGCGGTAAGCCGTCGGCACTGCTGAACGGAACGCGCGTCGAGGCTAGTGTTCGTGTGACGCGTACGCCGTAGCGCGCCGCGTGACTATTTACCCAGCTTGGCGCGGAAGAACGCGATCGTCTTGGGCCATGCTTGTTGTGCTGCCGCGAGATTGGCCGGGCTCTGATCTTGTCCGCGCAGGAAACCGTGTCCAGCGCCGTCAAAGATGAAGTGCTCAAACGGCTTGTTGAGTTTCTTCATCGTGGAATCGGTCGCCGGAATTGTCGCGTTGATACGCGCATCGTTGCCGCCGTACAGACCGAGTACCGGTGCTTTGATCGCGGCCATGTCGCCCGCAGTTGGCGGTGAGCCGTAGTACACCACTGATGCCCCGAGTCCCGGCGCGTGCGTGGCGTGCAGAAACGAACGTCCACCACCCCAGCAAAAGCCAACGATGCCGTACTTCTTCTGTGCGGCTGGTAACGACATGCCGTACTTCGCAACGGCATCGATAATCTCGTTGCCCATCTGCGGGGTGATCAGTCCAATCGCCGCGCGCCCCGCGTCTGCGGTGGGGTCGACCTTGAGATCACCGGTCCGTTTCATCGTGGTAAGATCGGGCGCGATGCCAATGAATCCATCGGCGGCCAGTTGATCGGCGACCGAACGCGTCCACGTGTTGATGCCCGTGTTCTCATGAATCGCGATCACCACTGGCGCCTTGTCTTTGCGCTCGGGGTAGACGACCCACGCCATCGCACTATCGGTCGCGTTCACTTTGATCGCCACCCACTCGGCGTGCCGCGGTGACTTGGCGATGCGGTCAACCGCCGTCGTACTCGACGCGGGAATATCGGACGATTGTTGGGATCCGGACGTCGGCGCGGACATTTTTGACATGTCCATCGTCGCCGTATCGTGCAAGGCATGGTCATCGGCGGCGATGGCTGGCGTGGCGCGACCAGCGGCAAACCCGATACCCAGCGTCGCGGCGCAACCGGCCGCAGCAAACATGAGTCGCATGGAACGAATCCCTGGTGGTGGTGAGTGGCGCAGACAACACGCGAACGATCCGGCTCTATAGATGTACGCGCTGGGTGGCGCGCCCGCTGTCAGCGCGCGAACAAGCCGATACACAGTTGACAGAAGACGGCGCCAACAACCGTCATGCTGAAACCCCAGATCATCAGACTACGAAAGAGTTGCTTCGGGTCCTCTGTTTTCGGCAAAGCCGCAATGCAGAGCGCGCCAAGGGTCGACAGCGGCGACACGTCGACGATCGCCGCACCAACGTTGATGCTCAGCGCGATCTCCAGCGGGTTCCCGCCGCCGAGTTTCTGCACGAGTCCGGGCACGGCTGGAAGGAATGCCGGGTAGACGACGCCCGAGGTGGAGCTGTACGTCGAGATCATACCGGTGACAAACGCGATCGTCCCGTTCACCGTGCGTGGTGTGGCGACCGCGGCCAGCATGGTGGTGAAGAGATCCATGCCGCCCGTTTTCTCAAGCACACCAACAAGCACGCTCACCCCGCACACCATCAAGATCACGGCCCACGGTACGGACTGCACCATCGCGGCGTCGTCACCAAGACCGAACAGTATCAGCACGCTGACAGCGGCAAACGCGGCGAGACCGGGATTGGCTTTGAGACCGATCACCATTGCAATCCACAACGCTCCAACGATGAGTGTGCGCTTATGGCGCGATTCGAGGCGCACAGACTCCGTCGGCAACGTCACCGGTTGCGCGCGGAACAATCCACGTCCACCAAAAAGTAGCCACGCAACGAGCGCGGCCATCGCATGCGCGGCAAAGTTGGCGAACCACACCGCGGTGGCGTGACCTTCGAGTCCCGCTTGTTTCATCGAGCTGTTCACCAACAGACCAACGGCGCTGATCGGCGACAGATTCCCGGCGTTCGCGCCGTTGCCAACCATGAGGGCGGTGAGCAACATCGGCACCTTGGCCCGATGCGCGATGCCCATTGCCAGCGGAGCGAGCAACGCCGTCGTCGCAATCGCTCCCGGGCCACTACTCGAAATCGCACACGCAAGCGTGAAGAACATGATTGGCAACAGCGCAGCACTGCCACGGCACAGTCGGACGGCAGCATGTGTCACGGCTGCCATCGTGCCGTTTGACTGTGCAACGCCAAATAGGAGCGTAACGCCGAGTAAGGTGAGAAAGAGCGATGACGGAAACGTCGCCATCAATGCGTCTACTTTCCAACCGCCGGCATACATCGCAATTGGCCAGGCAAGCGCGATCGCCAGCACGCCCACATTGATGCGCGAGGTGAGGCTGGCCAGAATCACGAGCAGCAGGGCCAGCAGTGACAGTTGAGCGGGGCTCACGATGGTCTCGCTGGAAATGCCCGGGTGTGTAACGTCACGCCGGTGACCATGCAGGAAGCAAGTGCTTTTGCACCTTGCCGAGTGCGGTGCGAGGGAGCGCGTCGACACGCACGTACGCGCGTGGCACCTTAAAGGACGCCAGTTGTCTGCGCACCATCACATCAAGCGCGCTGAGGTCGAGCGTCGTGTCAGCCACGAGATAGGCGACGGGGATTTCGCCGCGCGCCGCATCGCGCACACCAACCACTGCGGCTTCGCGCACGCCATCCTGTTCGATCAGCAGTTCCTCAATCTCGCGTGGATAAATATTGAATCCGCCGGAGATGATGAGATCACTGCGACGTCCTTCAAGGGTGATGTAGCCATCGCTTGCGCGCACGCCGATGTCACCGGTGCGAAACCATCCATCGACAAACGCTGCGGCGGTAGCGTCGGGGCGACGCCAGTAGCCGTGGCACACATTGGGGCCGCGCACCCACAGTTCACCGCTCACGCCATCAGCAACCGTTGCGCCGTGCTCATCGCAGATGCGCACATCGACCGTCGGCAACGGCAGCCCAACCGTGCCCGCACGTCGCTCACCAACGTACGGATTGCTCACGTTCATCAGGGTTTCTGTCATGCCATACCGCTCAAGAATGCGGTGCCCGAAGCGCGTGTAAAACGCGTCATGCACGGCTGCAGCCAATGGCGCCGATCCCGAGACAAAGAGCCGCATCTGTGCGCCGATGGCGTGCGAGCGGTGGCTCGGCATTTCCAGCAAGCGCACATACATCGTCGGCACACCAAAAAACACCGTCGGCCGATAGTCAGCGAACCAGCGCGGCACTTTCTCGTGCTCGAACCGTTCCACGAGCATCATGTGACAACCACTCGCCAACCAGCAATGAATACCGTTGGCTAACCCGTGTACATGAAAGAGTGGGAGTGCGGCGAG
>JAYSVL010000267.1:0-5595 GCA_043718595.1 Gemmatimonadaceae bacterium | reverse complement strand
CGCAATGCGTCCGCGCTGAGCTTCTCCAAACGCTGCTCAATCAACTCCGACAGCGTCGGCGGTACTCCGCCGGCCTCTCCACACTCGATCCAATGATTCACCAGGCACCGCAAGAACAACGGCACCCCTTCACCCGCGCGCACAAACCAATCCGCTAACGCGTCCGACATCGGCGCCGACAGATCATTGCCAATCGCCCGCGCGAGTGCGAGCGAACTTTCTGGCGTCAGCGGCGGCAACGCGTGAACCTGCAATGCACCGGGCACGCGCTCTGGCCGCGTCGCGCGGGCGTGTGGCTCGCGCGAGGTCATCATGGTGAACGTGCGGGTCGCACCAGCACGCTCGGCGAGGTCGGCCATCACGGCCCACGACGCGTCATCAATCCAGTGTGCGTCCTCGACGACCAACAACATCGGCTTCTCGTCAGACAACGCCGCCAACAGGTCGAGCAAGGCACGACGCAAGGACACGGCAGACGGATACGGACGCGGCGTATACTCCTGATCATCAACCGGCAACGCGCCCGCTGCTGCCTCGTCAGCGTTTGATCGCTGGCTCGGCATCCAGCGCTCCATGATGCGCAGATTTTCCGGTGAACAGCCAAGCGCACCAGGCATCGCCAACAACTCGGGCGCGGCGTCGAGAAAGACTGAGAACGCACGCTGCGCATCGCCCTCGCGACAGTTCAACCGCACAAAGCGAAACCCCTCGATCGCCGCCACCTTGGATAATTCTACGGTCAAGCGAGTCTTGCCCATGCCCGGCGGACCGTGGATCAACACCACACACCCGTCATGCCAGCGCGCACGTCGCATGAGCTGCGTCAGGGTCGACAGTTCCTCCTCGCGACCCATGAAGTGTCGTTCCGTCGGCGCAAACGACACACCGGAACGGACCACCGGTTCTGCGATGCGACGCCGCAAGAGCAGTGCAGGCATCTTGAGATCGCCTGAGATCGTTCCCACCTCCGCGAGATAACGATCCAGTATCGCCACCGCTTCCGTTTTCGAGCCCGCCAGTGCCGCACACTCGGCCAGCGTCAGCGTCGCCTCTTCGTTGAGCGGATCAAACTGAATGAGCCAACGCGCAAGCGCTTCGGCGCCACTCCAATCCGCGCGTTCACGTCTGCTGCGCAACTGCGCGACCAACACGCGTCGCACGTCCGCGTGCACAGCGTCGCGCACAACGTCTAGCCACTCACGAAACTCGGTCGACAACGGTGCGTAGCCCGGAAGAAACGGCCCGAACGGTTCATGCCCGCACGTGACGTCGCGTTCGAACTGCTCCGCGGTCCGTGACAGGGAAAACGTGCGCGCCACCTGCGACATGTCGAGTTCTACGGCGTCGCCGACGATGCCGGCGTGAATGTCTAGCTGTCTGAGCTTGTACAACGCCTGCCGAAGATTGGCCCGCTGTCGAGTGACCGCTTGTCCGTGCCACAGCTCCCGGAGCAGGACGTCGCGCGCGACGCGCATGCCGGGCGTGTACGCGAGGCGCAGCACCAGGGAGAACATCGTGCCGGCTGACGGATCGATGCGCACCTCGCCCGCGAGCACACTCGCCGCACCAAGCGTGTGCAGACGAATGAGCGGGCGCCCCAGGGCATCGTGAGGTGGGGTTACCGATTGGTTGACCGTCCGCCGAGTGTGCTGCTCGCCGCGCGAATACGACAGGGCCATGCTGGATCCCTCGGGTGGAAAGGAAGGACCCACACATTCTACGTCGGTGTCAGCGCAACGTCAGCGCCTGCACCAAACCAAGGCGGACGGTCAAGGCGAACGTGCACCGGCGCCCGAACCAGCCCCTGTCGGCGTCAGGGACTGAACACGAGCAGCGCGCGCCGCTCCCCACGCCGGAACTCGCAGGAGATCGAGAAAAACCCCAAGCGTTCACCTCACGTTCTTCGCTTCTGACTGGCGTAGGATGAGGAAGTGACGGTCTAACTCCAGCGACTTTCTATCACTCCGCTGACTATGCGCTGACGCCGTCGCGTATGCTCACTGCGCGCACGAATGACGTGCGGTATCTAACCTTTCGGAGGGATCACAAAGATGTCGCAAAAGCGCCTAACGATCGTGGGGTCTGCAATCGCAGACGGAACGACCAAGCCCCGTCGAACACTGGGCTCGGACGGGGCTCTAATCGGTATCCTTGGGGGCTTGGCCGGGAGCTCTCCGGAGAGGCAGATGACCCAGGACTCGTTTTTCTATCAGCTTTTCAGTCTCGGCGCAATCCACTAGTTCTTGAGCAAACTTCTCCACATGAGCGATCCCCCACCAGCCGTACCGGAAACCAGCGCGATAGTTCGGTATTCCGACCTCGCCAATGCGGTCTCCACCGAACGCCTCTCCACGCTTCGCTCAACCGGCGACACTGATGACGCCGTGCTGGCTCGATATTTCTGGAATCAAGCGATAGTGGACGCCTTTGGCCTTTCAGTTCACATGGTGGAGGTGGCGCTGCGTAACGCCATCGTTCGAGTCGGCGATCAGCACTTTGGAGTACCGACGCGCCACGGCGGCGTTCCGTCATGGCTTGATGCGCAGCCGCCCGTCCCGCTGCAGTTTGTGAGGGTGTTTCACGCGGTTAGTTGAAATTCGAGTGAGTACCTCACGATGACGCTTACGCAGAGCAGCCGACGAATTCTGGTGACGACGCCGGATCCCTCCGGTGGAAGTGAGGAGCCACATTCTCCGTCCCGTCAGCAGATCGCCAGCGGCAGCTCACCTGAGCCGCCGCTGACCACGTCATTCAATCGTCAGCGCGGCAACTCAAACAAGCTGTCGATGGGAACGCCGTCGGCTTCGGCTTGAAAATTGACCACCAACCGATGGCGCAAAACGGCTGGCGCAATTGCCCGCACGTCATCGATGTCGGGCATCGCGCGACCGTCCATCGCCGCACGCGCCTTGGCGCCAAGCACGAGATACTGCGACGCGCGTGGCCCCGCACCCCAGCTCACGTACTTCTTGATCATCGGGGTGGCTTCGGCACTGTCTGGCCTGGTACTGCGCGCCAGTCGCACGGCGTAATTCACCAAACTCGGTGGCGCCGGCAAGCGTCGCACTAAACGTTGCATGGCCAACAGCTCATCGCCGCCGAGCACAGGCCGCACCTGGCCTTCTTTGTCGCCGGTGGTGGTGTTGACGATTTGTATTTCTTCGGCCAGCGAGGGATAGTCGACCTTGAGTTCAAACATGAAGCGATCCAGCTGCGCTTCTGGCAATGAGTAGGTGCCTTCCTGTTCGATTGGATTTTGTGTGGCGAGCACAAAGAACGGATTCGGCAAGTCGTACGTGTGACTGGCCACCGTAACGTTGCGCTCTTGCATGGCCTGCAACAACGCGGCCTGTGTCTTTGGGGGCGCACGATTGATTTCATCGGCCAGCACCATGTTGCCAAACACCGGACCGGGAGCAAAACGAAACGTGCGTTTGCCCGTCCCCGATTCTTCTTCCATCAACTCGGTACCGGTAATGTCACTCGGCATTAAGTCCGGTGTGAACTGCACACGCGAGAATGAAAGATCGAGCGCCTGCGCGAGTGTCTGCACTAACAATGTCTTGGCGAGACCCGGAACACCAATGAGTACTACGTGTCCGCCAGAGAGCAGCGCGGTGACGAGGCCATCCACCACATCGGACTGGCCAACGATGCGGCGCGAAATTTGTTCGGCGAGTGCGTGTTTCGCTTTCGACAAGCGGTCGAGCAGCAGCAAGTCGTTCTCGTCGGTGGATCCAGTTTTAGAAACGGTCACGGCAGGCAGTTCTGGACAGGGGGCAGCACGCGTCGCGCGCACGGGTCGAAACACATACGGACGTCCGCAGACGTCCGTTGGCTGCTGCAATATGTGAGGAGGAACCGCGTGTGCGCGAGAGGAGCCGCGCGCCTCACTGTTCGACGAGATCAGCGGTGGGAGGCACCGCGTGTGCGCGAGAGCGGCGCCACGATGCGCCGTGCCGAGTTAGTGCGTTGCGAACTCGACGCGTTGCGTGACGGGATAGTTCGCGCTATTGAGATTGGCGACGAGTGTGTATTGTCCCGGCGCCGGTGGTGTCCATCGTTCGACAAAGCGCGCCGAGTCGTGTGCATCAAGCAAACGGTTTTGCATCGATTGTGTGAACATGCGACCGGCACTCCAGCGCCACACTTCGCGACCACTGTCATCAAGCACCGCAAAATCGTGCGTGCGTCCGTCGGGGAAGGTGAGTTCCACCCGCTTGCGGCTGTCATTTGACACTTCAATGGCAAAGCGCACATTGCCGCGCGTTGTATCAACGATCACATGCGAAGTCAATCCCTGTCGGACGGCGCTGCTCGCACGAACGCGCGACGATGGGCTCTGCGTTCGCGGACTACACGCGAAGACAAGGCCAGCGGCGGCGACGAGCGGAAGGACGAGACGAGCGAGCATGAGCGGAGCAAAAGTTACGCTACCAAGTTTCGGTCGCGGACTGCAGGGACGTACAAGCAGTGCTGACAAGAGGTTGGACGATTTGACGTCACGTTTCGATACGTCGACATGTTATCAACGGCCGGCTCAGCTGTCAAGCGAATATCTGCGGGCTAAGTCACAGTCGCATCACGATTTCCATCACCAACTGTTCTGTCGGCGTTTGTTCGGCATCTCGGCGATGTTTCGCTTGCGAAAAATTTCACAAGCGCCTAGCTTGACCAGCGAAATGGCAGACAAGTTGACCTCCCCAACGAGACCGCCAGATGCCGTCGGCGTGCCCTCGCCATGGGCGTTGGCGGGGCTTGGGGTGCAGTTTGCGGTGGCCCTGGTTGCCTTCGTCTACGGTGGCAGCTGGTTGGACCAAAAGTTTGGCAGCAGCCCGCTGGGTCTGCTCGCCGGTGTGGTACTGGGCGGTGGCGGCACGTTTTACCTGAGTTACCGACGGCTCATGCAGACGACGATAACCAAAACGGACACTGCGACCACAATGGTATCTGTGGACGACAACAGCACACGACGGTGACGGCGAATGCGACGCGCGGCGTCTGGCGCGGGTTGCTTGGTTTCACGGTGGTGCAGGTGGTGTTGGTGTGGGGCGTTGCGTGGTTGCTGCAGCGGTACGTGTGGCACGACGCCGCATCAGCAAGGGCGATACACGCCAGCGCGTGGCTCGCGATTGGGGTGCAGATCGTAACGTTCGCCACGGTCAAGCTCACCGCGAGACAAAACGTGTTTGCGGGATGGGGACTGGGTGTGCTCATGCGATTCGCCACGGTGGCGTTCTGGGCATTCCTTGGCATCAAGGCACTGGCACTACCGTCAACGCCAGCGCTGTTGTCGCTGGTGATCTTTTACTTCGTCTCGACACTCGTCGAGCCACTGTTTCTGAACGCCTGACCCGGACACTCGGGATGACCGTTTCGCTGCGTCGTGGTAAGCTGCTCCAGACAATCAGTAAAGTTGCGGCACTGTTGGTGTTTTCGTTCGCGGCGATGCTCGTTGCGCTGCCGACCGTCGCGGCGCAAGAGGGCGAAGGAAAGACCGCAGCCGCAGCGCCGCCAGTAGAAGATTTTGTCACGCCGCACATTACGGATGCCGCCCATCTGGAAGTGCCGTATTGGAAGTCGCCGTTCTACAAG
>JAYSVL010000266.1:0-5596 GCA_043718595.1 Gemmatimonadaceae bacterium | reverse complement strand
ACGCTCGACGTCCATCGCGAGTACCTCGCCTCGGTGGCGCACTCGGATATTCCACGGCTCCTTGGTCGGACACCACGACCGGCGCGACTGGAAGCCGTGGTCCGAGCTTTGGCGCGCCACAGCGGCGGGCCGATGACTGCGACCTCAATTGCTGCGGATGTCGTCACGCCGGGTCGGCCTATCGATCCCGACACGGTCGCGCAGTATCTCGACACGTTGACTCGTGTACACCTAATTGAGCCGCTCCCGTCGTGGGGGACACACTTGCGATCGCGCTCGCGACAACGCTCCGCACCGGTGGTGCACTTCACGGATCCGGCGTTGGCAGCCGCAGCCATCGGCGCAACACCGAGCGCGCTACTGCAGGATCTGCGATTGGCAGGATTGCTGTTCGAATCACTCGTCATCCGCGATTTGCGCGTGTATGCGGACGCTGCGCGCGGCACGGTTGAACAATACCGCGACAACACGGGGCTCGAGGTCGACGCGATTGTGACGCTCAGTGATGGGCGATGGGGCGCGTTCGAAATCAAACTGGGGACCTTCGCCATCGACGACGCAGTGAAGACGCTACGCCGGTTCGTGGACAAGGTTGATACGCGAGTACTCGGTGCGCCGAGTGTGCTCGGCGTCATCGTCGGGACCGGTGGGGCCTACCGACGAGCGGATGGGACTATGGTGATACCGATTGGCACGCTGGGGCCATGATCGCTTCCGTCATTGCATGCGCGCGTGTGCATTTGCCGATAAGGGTAGCGTCCAATTGCCTATTTCGTGGGCGTCCAATTGCCGGTTAGCAATCAGGCAAACTGCCGACTCACGTCACGGTTCGCGCCCAATCTCTCCACCCACACCATCATCGCCACGTGACGCTGCTTTCCTGCTCCAATATTGGTATCTCGTTCGGTGCCACAGAACTCCTCAAGAACGTCACCTTCACCGTCGCCGCGGGTGAACGCTGGGGGATCATTGGGCGCAATGGTGCCGGCAAGACGTCGATTTTTAGCGTCATTACCGGTGACCGCACACCGAACGTCGGCAGCGTCGCGCGCAAGCCGGGACTGCGGCACGCGCTTCTCGATCAGCACCGCGCATTCGAAGGCGCCACCACGGTCTGGCAGGCCGGCGCCGCCGCGTGGCGCGACGTCATCGCTCTTGAGCAGCGTATCGCCGACCAAGCAATGGAATTAGGGGAACTTGGGCCCAAGGTCACTGACGACATGCTCGAACGGTTCGGTCACGATCAGGAACGGTTCGCCGACATGGGCGGCTACGTCTACCACGCGCGCGTGGACGCGGTACTGCAAGGACTCGGTTTTGACGCCGAGGAGTCGAAGACGCGGCTGGTCTCGTCGCTGTCCGGTGGTGAGCGTGGCCGCGTCGGACTGGCGGCCCAACTCATTGCGCCCGCCGAACTGTTGCTCCTCGACGAACCGACCAATCACCTCGACCTCGATACCACAACGTGGCTGCAGGATTGGCTCAACGAGGCCGACGAGACCGTGCTTGTGGTGTCGCACGACCGTGCGTTTCTCGATGCGGTCTGCACGAACATTTTGCACATCGAAGCGAAGTCGAGCGAGTCGTATAGAGGCAACTACAGCCAGTTCGTTCCGCAGCGCGCTGAACGCCGCCTCACACGAGAACGCGAGATGGAGAAACAACGTGCGTATGTGAAGAAGGAAGAGGAATACATTCGTCGTAACCTCGCGGGCGTCAATTCATTTCAGGCGAAGGGTAAACGCAAGCGGCTCGAACGTTTGCCGCGGTTGGCGCCGCCGCTTGGTGATCCGGCCGCCATGTCACTGCGCTTTGATGTCGCCGAGCGCGGCGGTGATCAAGTGGTCGCGGTGAACCAGCTGCGCGTTGAGGTTCCTGGTCGCGTGCTTGTCGATGACTTCACTGCTGTACTACGACGCAATGACTTTGTCGCACTTGTCGGGCCAAACGGTGCCGGCAAGTCGTCGTTCATTTCCACAATACTCGGCGATCGTGCACCGGCGAGTGGTGAGGCGCGTGTGGGCCAATCGATCACGCCTGTGTGGTTCAGACAAGATCTCGCTGACTTGCCGCTTCGTCTGTCAATGTCGGACGCAATCAATGAGAAGCGACCGCTTTGGAATCGTGGGCAGGTGCAGAACCACTTGGGCGCGTTCGGTTTTAGCGGCGAGGAAGTATTTCGCGACATCAGCTCACTGAGTGGTGGCGAGCGCGCGCGCATGGCGCTGGCGCTGATCACACTCACGGGTGCCAATCTGCTCGTGCTTGATGAACCGACCAATCACCTCGACGTCGAAAACATTGAGGTGCTGGAGGACGCGCTGGATGAGTACGAAGGCACCGTGCTGCTGGTCAGCCACGACCGTGCGTTTCTGCGTGAGGTGGCGACGCGTGTGTGGTGGTTTGACGGGACACGCCTGATTGATTTCGACGGCCCGTTTGTGGAATGGGAAGAGCACGTGGCGCGTCGAAAAGCGTAGGCGTTTACGTGGCGCGCACGTAAACGCACCCGCGCTCTTGGGCGAGGGTCGTCGCAAACACCCCCGATGGCTGCATGAGAATGCCAGGGATGAGCATTGATTGCGCGGTGGCGCGCGCGGCGCCTTCGGCCACGCTGTCAGCCTTCACGATGATGTCGACCACGTCGCTAAACGCCAGCGCACAGGCCAGCACAATCGTACCGCGGGCGATCTGTTCCGGGAGTGTCGCGCCAGCCAGCAGTGGCGGCAATCCATCGGCGGGGGTCAGGAACACCGGATTGCGCGTTACAGGCTCGCCGCTCCATGGATGCTTCACGCCAAAGCGCTCGGCGATACGATAGCGCTCCCAGAAACGCGCGTTCATGGCGAGCATGATCCCGTCATGCCGAAGCACGATCACATTCGAGATGGCGCTCGGCGGGAGTTTCAGGTGCACCTGATATTGCGATGCGACAACGGCCGCGCGGAAGACACCTAGTCCGCCGGCAATATCTGGCGAATCGTAGACCGCCTTGTGCGCTCCGGTGAGCCGCGTGGTCCACGATAGATCAGCCTCTTGCGCGCGCATCTCAACCGCGCGCCGCGGCAGGTCGGCAATGGTGGTGGCCGCAGACACGGCAGGTGTCATCGCGACGGCGACCGCACCGCCAACGAGTTGCTCGAGCATGGTGCGACGATCGAGCGAGGTGCTGGCGGCTGGGGCGTCGGGCATTGCACATACTCCGAGAAAAGGACGATGGGGAGGACCGATGGATGCGACGAGTCAGTACCGTTGAAATAGCTGCTGTATCTCTCGCGGATCTTTCGTGCGTGTGAGCGCGACCATTAACAGAATACGCGCTTTGGCCGGTGTGAGATGTTGTGCCGTCACCATCGGCGGAGCAGGCGGTGTTGGTGGTGTGCGCACCGAGTCCGCACCTGTGCGCGGCGCACGCGATGTGTCGGCACGCGCTGCTGCTGCGCGCGCACTATCGGTCGCTGGTCCACCGCCACGACCAACAGCGCTCATATTGTCACCGCCAGCGAACACCGTCACCACGACAACACCTGCACGTCGAAGCGACGCAAACGTTTCCGACTCCGCGCGCGTGAACCCGTTGCTCTGCACCGCGATGCCCGCTGGCTGTTTGTCATATCGCGGACCGGTGCCACCGGGATAACTGAATGCCATCTCCACTTGCGGCAACGAGTCGACGTTCCGCATATCGAATTCACTCTGTTCACCATGTCGTCGCACCGGTGCAAACAAAAACTCAGGACCGCCACCACCAATCACGCCAAGCATGCCCATCTCACCACCGGAAAACCCACCGGTGCGCTGATAAGTCTTTCGCACTTCGCGCGCCGACAAAATGCGATCGTCCATCACTACCATGACGCCTTTGCCAACCGCTTGCGGCGACGCTGCCGTGCGCACCGCAGCCAGCAAGTTGATCGGGCCATCGGGGCTGATACCGGTTGCCGGACGCTGTGCACCAACAACGATCACCGGTTTGTCTGAACGCACGGTGAGGTAGAGAAAGAACGCCGTCTCCTCAAGCCGATCTGTGCCGTGGGTGACAACAACGCCAGCCAGATCTTTTCTGTCGCGCAACACCGACTCAATGCGTTTCGACAACGCGAGCCATTGTGCGGGTGTGATCGCCGTGCTGGCCACGTTGGAGAATTGCTCCGACTCCACACTCGCGTACTTCGATAACTCCGGTACCGACGCGAGAATCTGCTCGGCTGGTAGCGTGCCCGCGCGATAGCTGCCGAGTGTGCCCGGCGCGTCCTGTACGCCAGCGATGGTGCCGCCTGTCGCGATAACGAGCACTTTCGGGAGCGGCGTGTTTGTTACAGCCGGTGCCTGCGAAGGCGATTGCGCGACGACCGAACACCCCGCCAGCAGCACCAGTGCGCTGGTCCAGCCAGCGATGACACGCAGACGCGGAAAACGCGAGCGAGTGTGCGACATGAACATCACACCGACGTGAAGAGGAATGGGTGGGTGCCGCGTTCAGAGGTTAAACGGCGTAGATCGAACATCTGCTGTTCGATTTACGAGCATGTTTCGGTTTCAACCTGCTCAAAACACCACCTTGGGCAGCGTGATCTCGATCGGCTTGAGACCGCGCGCCGTCAATCGTGAGTTGAGCGCCTTGAGATCTTTCTGCACGAGGCCATCGAGTGTCGTCTTTACCACGCGTGCCTGACGATCAAGCACACTGTAAACACTGCGTTGCTCCACCGTCGGTGCCGCACCGGCAGACGCGCTCAGGTTGCCCTGCAGATAGCCGAGCTGTCCCGCGAGTTGCACCGGCCAACGCACACCGTCTTGTCCCTGCCCAGTCTGTCGCAGGTCGAGCACCTTGTTTTCCAGTGCGGTAAAGTTGTTGCCGAGTGAATCGACGGCCGGTTTGAGGTCGGCGTTGGGGCGATCGCTGTCGAGTGCAGACGTGAGTTGTTGCACCTGACGCCTGACACTTTCCATCTGCGTGACCCACTCGCCAGCCGCCGCCATCTGTGACTGGATTTGCAGCTGTGCCGCCACCGATGCGCGTATCTCGATTTCGGTGGTGGCGATGTTGGGATCTTTTCGCACAACCAGCGGCGACGACGTGACGGCGCCATCAGCGGAGAGCTGTACCGTGTAGCGCCCGGGTGGCATCAGCACCGAGATCGCACCAAAGCCCGGCGCTGATCGTGTACCGTTAGCGTCGAGCGCGAATGCTGCGTTGGATGCCGGTTTGGTGGTGAGTCGCGGTGGCACCGTGGGTTGATTGCCGAGATCCCAGTACACGCGGTTGATACCGGCGGTGTTCGTGCCGGTGAGCGTGCGCACCAGTTTGCCCGTTGCATCACTGATCGTGATCTCCGGTGCCTTGGCTGACGGTGCTTTGAGCCAGTAGTTGATGTTCGCGCCGTACTGCGGATTCTGTCCGGCCGTCAGGTCGTCCTGCATGGTGACGTTGACTTCGGGACTCTCAAAGCGATACGCCGCTCGCACGGCAAACAGATGCGACGCCTTCTCGGCGATATTTGGTGTGAGCTGTTGCAAGGGCGTGAGATCATCGAGAATCCAGAAGCCGCGACCGTAGGTGCCAATCACAAGATCGTTGAAGTGCTCCTGAATT
>JAYSVL010000265.1:0-5602 GCA_043718595.1 Gemmatimonadaceae bacterium | reverse complement strand
GATTTTCAGATTTTCAGATTTTCAGATTTTCAGATTTTCAGATTTTCAGATTTTCAGATTTTCAGATTTTCAGATTTTCAGATTTTCAGATTTCAATTTGTATACTCGCTCGCCAGAAAGTTCCCTGCGAATCGCGCGCAGTATCCGTCAGTTTCAGTTCTATATCAGTTCCTATCCTTCCAAAATTGCAGTGTATCCGCTGTTATCCAGTTCGTTCTCCGTTCTTATCAGCTGACGGTCTCCGCTCGTATCCTCAGCAGCGTCTCGCGCGGTGTCTCGCGTCACTCGCTGACAGCGCAGTTCGATCGTGCGCGTGATGCCGTCAGGCGCGGGTTCGTCAATGTGATGTCGAACACGTTCGCCATTGCCTCGCCACGCAGCACGACCACTCGCGGCTGTTACTCGCTCCACGCCGACTGGATGAACGGGTGGGACGCGTCGACCATGCGCACGATCGTCACCAAGTGCCTCAACAAGGGGCTCTTCTGTCAGGTCGGCCTGCTCGGCAACGGCAAGACCCTGTATTAGCACGCCCGGTCAGGGGGCGCGCTTGTCGACGACAACCGTGCCCCCTTTCATCACCCACACCACGTGATTGATTACGACGTTGATATCACGCAGCGGATTACCATCAACCGCCACGATGTCAGCGAAGTAACCTGGTGCAATCGTGCCGAGTTTTGTTGGCATGCGGAGGAGCGCTGCGGCGTTTGTCGTCGCCGTGGCCAACGCCTGCGCGGGGGTCAGTCCTGCTTGCACCATGAAGCCCAGTTCACGCGTATTCTCGCCAAACATCCAGTACACAGCATCCGAACCCATCGCCATCGTCACACCAGCGGCGTGTGCGCGTCGCGCTGTCGCGAGGTTGAGCAGACGAAACGAATCCAGCTCCGCGACCTGAGCGCGCGAATAGCCAAGCAGCGAGGCATTCTCGGCGTAGAAACGATTATGATCGATGGTTGGCACGTACACGGTGCCGCGTTTCGCGAATTCGGCGAGCGTCGCATCGCCAAGCGTGCCCGGATGCTCTACGGACTCTGCGCCCGCGCGCATGGCCGCACGTCCGCCAGCATCACCATACGAATGAATGGCAATCGGCTTTCGGTGCGCGTGCGCTGCGGCCACGGCGACGCGCATTTCGTCATCGGTAAACGTTTGCACACCAGTGACATTCTGAAAGCTGCCGGTCGATCCGTACATCTTGATCCAATCTGCGCCGGCGTCGACTTGTGCCTTGATCGCTTCACGAATCTCTGTCGTGTCCATGACCCGGCCACGCGGTGGGCCGGGGGGCGTACCGGCGCGTGGCGCCGTAGTGACCTTGGACAGTCCATATCCCGCAACAAACATTCGGGGACCCAGCATAGCGCCGACGTTGATCGAGTCGCGCATGGCAATGTCGGTGTAGTTCGACGCGCCCAGATCGCGTACTGTCGTCACGCCGGTTTCAAGTGTCCGGCGCGCGTTCCACGCGGCAGCCAATACCACGGAGTCTTTCGCTCGCGGCGCGGCGACCGTGGGATTTGCCTTGTCGCGGTAGTAGGTCATGTGCGTGTGCACGTCGATCAAACCGGGAATTGCTGTGTACTGCCGCAAGTCGATGATCCGGGCATTGCGCGGAATCGCTGACGTCCCACGACCAATCCGGACGATGGTGTCACCCTGCACGACGATCACCGCATCAGAGATAGCGCGGCCACTCGCCTGCACGAGCGAACCAAAACGCAGTGCGGTGAACCCTCCCGCCGCTGGCGAAGGAGGGGAGCGTTGCGCGGAGATCCCAGACGGCGCGAGCGCCGCACCGAGAATCGTCAGTATCATCACTAGGCGATTGCCGAAATTCAGTCCGTAACCTAAACGCGAAGCGACACGAGGACGGGCAGGCATAGGGTATATCGGAAGTAGGGGTGCCGACATGATGGACCAGTGAAACATGCGCGCAACCGCACCGGAAGGGAGGACCAATATCACGGGAGGAAAGTGCGTCGTGTTATCCGAACACTACGGCGGTCGCACCCACAGCGCCTCGACGATCAATCACTCGGCAACTCCATACCCTCGTTCAGAATCTCGACGTATTGCACGTAGCTGAACACGCGGCCGCGCTGCCTGCTGGTCAGCTCCACGACGATGCCAAGGCCTTCAAGATGCGCGAGCGATTTGTTCACCGTCGCTGGCGTCAGTCCGGTGGCTTTGGTGAGCGATCTCGCCGTGCCCATCGGCATGGACTGCAGCACACGATGGATCGCCAAAGCCGACGTGGTGGCCCGGCCGAGCGTCTCAATGCGTCGCGCGTCCTCGGTAGCAAGCACGAGCAAGCGTTTCGCGGACGTTGCCGCTTGTGTGGCACTCGCGATCACGGCGTCGGCGAAGAACTCCATCCACGTCTCCCAGTCACCGGTCAATCGAACGGCATTGAGCAACGCATAGTACGTCTGTCGATGTTGTTTGAAGTGGAGACTCACGTAGAGCAGGGGTTCGCGCATCAAACCGTCGGCCGCCAACTGCAGTGCAATGAGCAAGCGCCCAAGCCGACCGTTGCCGTCCAGAAATGGGTGAATCGTTTCAAACTGGACATGCACCAACGCGGCTTTGGTGAGTGCTGACGTTGGCTCGGGCATATCGTGGAGAAAGCGCTCGAGATGCTTGAGGCATTCGTCTAACTCGTTCGGCGGCGGCGGCACAAACGTCGCGTTGCCCGGACGCGTGCCGCCAATCCACACTTGGGTACGACGAAACTCGCCCGGTGTGAGTCGTGATCCACGCCCGCCGCCGAGCAACACGTTGTGCACCTCGCGCATGAGGCGCAGCGACAACGGGAATCCGGCGCGAAGTCGCGTAAGACCGTGATCGAGTGCGGCGACGTAGCGACTCACCTCGCGCGCATCCTCAATCGGCGCGCCAGGAGACTCGTCGAGCTCGTACAGCATCAGATCAGCCAGCGACGACTGGGTGCCTTCAATCATTGAGGACAACACCGCTTCCTTGCGTACGAAACTGTACAGCAGCAGGTTGGCATTGGGCAGCATGTCAGTGATTGCGTCCAGCCGCCCCAGCGTGACAAGCGCCGAGTCGAAGCGGTCGCGCATGAGTGTCGACCACTCAAGGGCGGGCCGTGGTGGGAGCGGGACGGGAACGAATGCCTTGAACGGCTCGTCCGCAGCCGGAATCGTGATGTAGTGACCTTGCAGGCGTCGAATCATGCCGTATCCTAAATTAAGAATGTCCGTTAATTTAGAATAGTGACGTATCGTAAATCAAGCGCAGCTTTGGCCTATCCGGCTCCAGAGGCGAAAAGCCAGACGGCGCTGCCCACCCCGATCATTGTGACGGCGTTGCGCACCAGCGACTGCGGCACCTTTTGCGCCAGTCCCGACATCACATAGCCGCCGAGGATGGACCCAATCGACATGACGGCGGCGATTGGCCAATTGACGAGCCCCATGATGGCGAACGAGATCGCCGCGACGCCATTAAAACAGATCCCGTTGAAGTTCTTGAGCCCATTCATCTGATGAATGTTCTTGAGCCCCATCAGACCGAAGACCGCGAGCATGACGATGCCTGCTCCGGCGCCAAAGTAGCCGCCGTAAATGCCCACGAAGTACTGACTGATCATCATCCCCATGGTCGGTTCGATGGCGCGTGGCACGTCGGCGTCAGATGCACCGAGTCGTGCGCGGAGCCACTTCATCAGTGGTCCCTGCAAGGCAAAGAGCAACGTGGCGCCAAGCACGAGCCACGGCACAAGCGCGCGAAACCGTGCTTCGGGTGTGATCAGTAAGAGGCCTGCGCCGGACAAGCCACCCAACAGACTCGGAATCGCCAGGCGCGCCGCCCAGCGTTCAGCGCCGACGAGTTCGCGTCGATACCCCAGCATGCTCGCCAGCGATCCTGGCCAGAGCGCGACGGTGCTCGTGGCATTGGCGGCGATTGCTGGTACACCGAGCCCGAGCAGCGCGGGGAAGGTGAGCAGCGTGCCG
This sequence comes from Gemmatimonadaceae bacterium, assembly GCA_043718595.1. GTDB lineage: Bacteria > Gemmatimonadota > Gemmatimonadetes > Gemmatimonadales > Gemmatimonadaceae > Gemmatimonas. The sequence continues at coordinate 1,619 of JAYSVL010000265.1, read as the reverse complement.
CCACCGGCGATGGAATTCACCGCACCACTGAGCGCCGAAATCGCGGCGATGGTGCCGAGTTGGGCGTACGTTGGATTGTGGATGGGCACTACTTCAGACGTTTTGTGGTCGCGTCGTTCGACATCTGTGCAATGGCCCGTACGAGATCATCGTGCAAGCCGCGCAGGCGACGTTCACGTTTTCGGCTGCTATTGGTAAAGACGCCGCGAGCTAACAAGTACGACCCCGCCCCAAAGCCAATCATGGTGAGCGCGCCGACAGCGGCGTTGTTCGTCGCGGCCATCACGGACCCAAGGATCGCAAAACCGCCGCCCACACCAAGGCCACCCAAGATGCCGCCGAAATTCTGTCGTGCGAGTTGACCCATGTCTTCCGAGATGCGAATCGTGGTACGCCCGTTTCGCGGAATGACGCTCACTTCGGCTTTACGACGCTGCGAGTCGACACTCCAAATCAGCGATTTGCCAAACGTCGCAACGGTGCCAATCTCCTGCATTCGATGGCGGATGATCTGCGCCAGCTCTTCGAATGCATCGCCGGAAATTTCCACGTCCAGCACCGTTTCGAACTCCACGCGGGTGAGCGCGCCCGCGAGTCTGTTATGTGTCGACCCATCGCGTTGCACCGGAATCACACCGGACGCATCAGCGACTGCGACACCTGGCATTGCGCCGAGCGGTTGCAACCCGACGCGAGCTCCACGCAGCTCATCGAGGGCGACCGCCACATGCTGGCGCGAGATACCTGCCTCCTCGGCTGCCGCGGCGACGTCGGTCAGGCGACGATAGCCCTCGGCCGTGGTGGGCGGTTCGGGCAACGGCACACGCACGGCGGGCAGTGCTGACGTATCCTTGGCCGACGCCTGCAACGCGGCGGCGCGCTGCCACACCCAATCGGCGTCTGGCTCTGAAACCATGGCGGTTTTTGGCGACACGGTTGCTAGATCCTTCACACCGGCCAGTGCCAGCGCGAGGGCTTCGCCGGTCGGCCAGCGTGCGCTCGGCTGTTTCGCCAGGCAGCGATCGATGATGCTACAGAGTGTCGGCGAGAGGGTTGGCGCGACGGTCGCGAGTTTGGGCGCCGTTTTTGTGTGATGGGCGACGAGCACCGATGCTGCGGTGGCGCCGTCGAAGGGCAGGGTTCCGGTCAGCGCGTAGAAGCCAACGACGCCGAGTGAATACAAGTCGCTGCGACCATCAATGGCGTCGTCGGTGGACTGCTCCGGACTCATGTAATGCACCGTACCCAGCACCATGCCAGACGCGGTCAGTGGGGACGCGGCGACCACGCGGGCCACACCAAAGTCCGAGAGCTGCGAGCAGCCGGAGGCAGCGTCGATGAGGATGTTCTCCGACTTCACATCGCGGTGCACGATGCCGCGCGCGTGCGCGTAGCCCAATGCCGATGCGGATTCACTCAACACCCGCACCGCTTCGGCGGGCGACAGGGGGCCGTCGCGCTTGACGCGCTGACCGAGCGACTCACCGTCCACGAAGCGCATAACAAAAAAAGCCACGCCGTCGATTTCATCGGCGCGGTGCACCGCGACGATGTGCGGGTGCGAGAGTTGCGCGGCGATACGGGCCTCGCGCAGGAAGCGCTCGCGGACCGCCGGCTGA
>JAYSVL010000264.1:0-5613 GCA_043718595.1 Gemmatimonadaceae bacterium | reverse complement strand
CTCGATCTTGTCGAGATCCAGCGACCCAGAGATCAGGCCCTGCAGCGGACTCGCGCTGCGACCGCAAATGAGTGCGAACACTCGGTCCGCGCCGCCGCGCCCCAGCGACTGTTCGAGTATCTGCGCGACGGCGCCTTCTGTGATTAGTGGCTGGGCAATCTGCTCATGATGTGTGACGCCGATTTCTTCGAGCGCATGCGAAAACGGGTAGTGTCCCACATCGTGGAGCAAGGCCGCTGCACGAACAATCTGTGGCTCGTCGGCTGGCACCGACTGCAGGGCGCCGCGCTCGTCGAGCAGACGCAAGGCCACACCGGATAGATGATAGGCACCGAGCGCATGCTCAAAGCGCGCGTGCGTGGCGCCGGGATAGACGAGGAATGTCAGCCCGAGCTGCCGGACATAACGCAGCCGCTGAACGATGGGCGATTCGAGCAGGGAGAGCGCCAGTGGGTCCAGCCGAATATTGTTCCAGATAGGATCGCGAATGATTTCCATACTTGATGATATGAGGGTGTTGGTCACGCTGTGGAGCGTTTTGTCCCCGGCAGGGTCATTTTGGCCTGCCTCATGGCTTCGCACCCAACGAAATTTGCGGGGCGACGGTAAGCAGAGGAGATACAACGCTCCCAAAATGCACGACTTAACGCAGTTCGATCACCATCGTCTAAAGCGCCCTGTGATGCTTCGATCCATTCTCCGCACGTTCCTCATTGCCGCGATGTCCTCGCTGGCCTTCAGCTCAGTGTTGTCGGCGCAGGTGGACATCATTCGCGGTCGAGTGACCGGACCTGACTCACAGCCGGTGATTGGTGTGCTGGTGACGGCGACCACGCTCTCCGGCAACGTGAGTCGCATCCAGCGTACTGACAAGAATGGTCGCTACACGATCTCGTTTCCTGGTAGCGAGGGTGACTACTGGGTGACCTTCACGGCGCTCGGCTACGCGATGCGTCGCTACGAAGTGAAGCGGATGGCGGATGAGGAAATTCTCATCGCCAACGCGCGTATGGCGCCATCCGCTGTCACCTTGGAATCGTTTCAGATTGTTGATCGTGGGTCGGTGGCGCGCTCGGATACCGTCACGGACGTTGGCGGCACCGAACGCACGGTGTCGGCCGATGCCGGGTTTTTGAGCGTCGAGCAGATGGGTGATCTCGCGGCGATGGCGGCCTCCATTCCCGGCGTGCAGTTGCTGATGGGAGTGGACGGCGGCGCTGACGGTTTCTCTGTCTTTGGCCTCGGTGCGGACCAAAACAACACGCAGCTCAACGGTCTATCATTCGGCGACGCGTCGGTGCCTCGCGACGCGGCCGTCACCACCACCCTCAATACATCAAACTACGACGTCTCGCGCGGTGGCTTCTCCGGCGGACAGCTACAAATTCGCACACAGGCGGGTTCCAACTTCATGCGGCGTTCTCTGAGTTCGAGCGGCGTCGCTCCGCCGCTGCAGTTTGTGGACGCCGCGGCCGCGTCGACCGGTCAGCAATACACCTTCGGGTCTCTCGGCGGGGCCGCGTCTGGGCCGATCAAACCAGATGTGGCATTCTATAGCACCTCGTTTCAATTCGACCGAACATTGCGGGACCTGCAGACGCTGACGACCTCCGATGCGCTCGGTTTTCAGACGATCGGCGTATCGCCAGACTCTGTGGCACGACTGCTGCGCATCCTTGGCGCGCAAAAAGTGCCGTTCGAAGTGAACGGGTTTCCGGGGCAACGCTCGACGAACGTCGGCAGGCTGTTGGGTAGCTTCGATTTTGTGCAGCCGAACTCGACGCGCGGCAACACATTTGCCATCACCTTGACCGCGAATGCGACCGGCAACACACCCACCGGCGGCAATTTCGGCGGTAACACGTCGCTCTCCACGCCATCGCGCTCCGGCACGAGTCTCAACTACAGTGCTGGCACGCAGGCGCGTCATAACGGACTGCTTGGCTTGTTTGGCATCTTTTCCGAATCGAACGTCGGCTTTAGCACCGGACGAAACACGACGGACCCGTACTACTTGCTACCCGCTGGCTCCGTCCGCGTGAGTTCTCTGCTGGCTGACAGTACGCAATCGGTGAGTAATCTCTCGTTCGGTGGCAGTCCATTTTTACAATCGTCGTCCAACAACACGATCAGCGCAGCAAACACGATGTCGTGGTTCTCGCCCGACAACCGGCATCGCGTCAAGTTCACGTCAGAACTGCGTCGCGACGCATACTCGCAGGATCAGTCGAATAATCAGTTCGGCACGTTCACGTACAATTCGTTGGCCGACCTGGAGTCTGGCGTACCGGCGCAGTTCACCCGTCAGCTCTCGCCCCGTGTGCGCGATGGCAGCCAGCTCGTGGGCGGCATATCGCTCGGCGACGCATGGCGTCCGCGAAGCAATGTGCAGGTGCAGTACGGACTGCGCCTGGACGGTAACAAGTACCTCACCGGGCCGTCCGCTAACCCCGCAGTGCAGGCGGCGTTCAGCGCCAACAACACCGACGTGCCGAGTCGCGCGTACCTAAGTCCGCGTGTCGGGTTCTCGTGGACGTACGGTCAGGCCAATCAAGTCACGCTGCTCCCAGGCATGGTGCGCGCGCCTCGCGCCGTCATCAGTGGCGGATTCGGCGTCTTCCAGAACACACCGGGCACGCAGCTCATTGGCGGAGCGATCGACAACACCGGCCTGCCAAGTGGGTTGCAACAGCTCACCTGCGTTGGCGCGGCGGCTCCCGTTGCCAATTGGACGCAGTACAACGCGAGCAATGCGAGCATTCCGACCACCTGCGCTGACGGCACCAACGGCACTGTGTTCGCGATCAGCACGCCAAACGTCACACTATTTAGCCCCGATTACGCGGCGCAACGGGCATTGCGGTCGAACTTGCAGTGGAGCGGTGGCATCATCCAGAATCGTTTCTCCGCCTCGGTCAATGCGAGCTGGTCGCGCAATCAGCATCAGTCGGGAAGCGTGGACCTCAACTTCCCCGGCATTCAGCGGTTCGCGCTCACCGACGAAACAGGTCGCCCAGTCTTCGTCGTACCAACGGCCATCGTGCCCACAACGGGGCAGATCGCGTTTCGTGACGCGCGATTGTTCCCAGCGTTCGGTCGCGTTACGCAGCAGCGTTCGGACCTATCGTCGGAAAGTCGTCAACTATCACTCTCAATACGGCCACTCACGTTCAACTCCGCGCTGTCGTGGAGCCTATCGTACGTGCTGGCCGACGTGCGCGAGCAGTTTCTTGGCTTTAATAGCACGGTCAACGATCCGCGCAGCAAAGAGTGGTCTCGCAGCTCGTTCTCGCGTCATCAGGTTCAATACAGCCTGGGATACAATTTCTTCAACACGGTTCGCGTGAGCTGGAACAGCAACATTCGCTCAGGTGGGTCCTATACGCCGCTTGTTGCCGGCGACGTCAACGGCGACAGCTACGGCAACGACCGCGCGTTCGTGTTTGACCCCGCCAATGCCACCGACCCACTCGTTGCTGCCGGTATGCAGAGTCTCTTGACCAACGGCACCAAAGAAACCCAAGCGTGTTTGCGTGCGCAGCTAGGCCAGTTGGCGTCGCGCAACTCGTGCACGGCGCCTTGGAACATGAGCGGTAATCTCAACATCTCCTTCAACTCGTTGAACGTTGGGCTGCCGCAGCGAGCTACGCTCAGCTTGCAGATCGCGAACCCGTTAGGTGGACTCGACCAACTGGTGAATGGTGACAACGTGAAAGGATGGGGGCAGTCGATCAACCCGCCGCAGCAGCTGCTGTTTGTACGTGGCTTTGACGCAACAACGCAGAAGTTCAAGTACGAGGTCAATCAGCGATTTGGGTCAACGCGGCCATCACAAACGGCGGTGCGTCAGCCAGTCTCAATTACGGCATCACTGCGCTTCGACATCGGCCCGACCCGCGAGAAGCAGCAACTCATTCAGCAACTCGACCGCGGACGTTCGCGTCCCGGCAACAAGTCCAACGTGCAGCAATTGCGCGGTGCCGGCAACATCGGCTTGATCAACCCGATCCAGCAGATCATGCAGCAAGCCGACACACTCAAGCTCACACGTCGTCAGGCAGATAGTCTCGCCACACTCAACCGCAAGTATGTGCTCAGGTCGGACTCGATCTGGGCGCCGGTCGCGAGGTTGCTTGCCGATTTGCCAGACAAGTACAGCCATGACCTCGCGTACGATCGCTACATCGACGCGCGTGAACAGACCGTCGATATGCTGATCAAGATCGCGCCCGACATGAAGAAGCTGCTGACGGCCTCACAGTATCGTATTCTGCCGACCCAAGTCGCTGGCTATCTCGACAAGCGCACGCTTAAAGGACTGCGCTCAGGGACTGCTGGTGGTGGTGGCGGTGGAATGGGTGGCGGCGGTGGCGGTGGTGGCCGCGGGGGTGGTGGTGGCGGTGGTGGACGTGGCGGCGGTGGTGGAAACTGATGCGACCGTCATGCCGGGGCAGGGCTGAAGTAGCGCGCGATTCTCGCGGACACTCGATCTTTCGTTCCCGCAGCAACGGGATGGTCACTATGCGACGCACAATATCGTTACACCTCAAAGCGGCCATTTGCGCCGCAACACTGACACCTGTATTCGGTGCGGCACAAGACACCAGCAAGGCGTCAGAGACCGCACAAGACGCCAAGGTCCCGGTGCGTGAACTCGGACCCGTCGAAGCAAAATCGAAGCACGCGTTCACCGCGATTTCCATGCTGCGCGGGCTGCCAGATGGTAGCCTGTTCATTAACGATGGTCAGCGTCGCCAGCTCATCAAGCTCGACGCATCCCTGCAGCAGGTGACCGTCATCGCCGACACGGCGGGCGCGCCATTGCCATACGGTCAGCGTTCTTCAGGTTTGCTCCCGTACCTCGGCGACTCCACGATCATCGTTGATCCGTCGACGCTGTCGTTTGTCGTGCTCAACGCGCAGGGCGTCGTCGTCAAAGTGATGGCGCCGCCCCGTATCAGCGACATCAACATGCTGTCCAACATGAATCTGGGGTCGAACGCGTTTGACCCGATGGGACGGCTGGTGTACCGCAACGCGGGTGGTGGCGGTGGACCCGGCGGGATGTTCGGCAACGGTGGTGGACGTGGTGGCGGCAACCCCGGAGGTCAGGGCGGCGCTCAGGGTGGACGTGGTGGAGGCGGCGGTGGCTTCGGCGGTGGCGGATTTGGAGGCGGTGCACCAACGGTGACGCAGCCAAACAACAACGGCGTCGCGTTGCGCCCGCCCACGGCACCCGCACAACCGGACTCTGTGCCAATTATCCGTGCCGATTTCGACACGCGGAAAGCAGACACAGTCGCCTGGATGCGCGTACCAAAGACCGATATCTCGGTCACGACTGGTGCCGACGGCGTCGTGAATATGACGGCTAAGGTCAATCCGCTACCCCAGGGTGACGACTGGGCGCTGCTCAGCGACGGCACCATCGCTGTCGTGCGCGTGATCGACTATCACGTGGACTACTACGCACCGAACGGCACGCATTCGGCCTCTGGGAAGCTCCCGTTTGACTGGCGTCGCATTACCGACGACGACAAAACGAAACTCGTCGATTCGCTGAAGTTGGTGGCCAAGGCGGCAACAGATCGCCAGAACGCGCAGAACAACAAC
>JAYSVL010000263.1:0-1979 GCA_043718595.1 Gemmatimonadaceae bacterium | reverse complement strand
CAAGCGGTTCTGCAGCCCTTCCTGCACATCGGCATCCATGATGTCCCAGAGATGACCATTGGCGACAAGGATGTCCTGCCATCCATCAAGGTCAACGTCCATGAACAACGAACCCCACGACCAACCGCTCGCTGCAACACCCGCGGCGTTCGATATCTCAGCAAACGTGCCGTCACCACGATTGAGGAACAGCGCATTCCGTTGAAATTGCAACTGCAACTCTTGCTCGCCAATCTTCTTGAGGAGCGATGTATGCGTGGGGATCTGCGTTTTGAGACGACGCGCATCGTTGCTCAGCATATCGGTCTCGAACACGTCAGGCAGCCCGTCGCCATTCACGTCGGCAACAGCAATGCCCATCGCTGAATTGCTCGTCTGTCGCTGCGCTCGCCAGTCGGCGAGCTGAAAGTTGCCAGCGCCGTCGTTGAACCACAGTTGATCGGTGTCCTCAAAGTCGTTCGCCACGTACAGGTCTGGGGCACCATCGCCGTTCAAGTCGCCAAACCGGGCACTCAGCCCAAACGATTCGAAGTCTTCGCGCAACGGTGCACCGGTCGCATCGCGAAAACGTGACGACACCAGAGGCACCCGCGTGAAATGGCCCGTGCCATCATTGCTGTAGAACTCGTCGGGCTCGGCGCGTTGTGTCATGCGCAGTCCGCCCATGTCTGGACGCATCACCAGCTTGTAGTCGCGACGGTGCTCCGGCACAATCTCGTACTGCGTTGGCCCAACTTGTCGCACCATCTGATTGAACGCGCGCAACTGCGGCGGAATCGTGTCGTCGACGCTGTACGGCTTGTAGTTGGCAATGAACATCGCGAGACGTCCGTCGCCACTCACGTCGGCCATGGTCACCGTTGTCGCGCCGCGACCTGCCGTGTCGAGCCCAAGATCGCGTCGCTCGGTGAAATGCGCCGTTCCGTCGTTGAGAAAAATCGCGTTCGGTCCGGTCGTCGCGAGCACGACGAGATCAAGATCGCCGTCACCGTCAACATCGGCCATTGCTGAACCGCTCGCGTGCCGATCGCACACGCCAACACCCGCGTTCTTCGTGATGTCCTGGAACTTCCAGTTGCCCAGATTGCGATAGAGCGCGCTGCACCCGTCCGTGTGGGCAAGAAACACGTCAGGGCGTCCATCAGCGTCAACGTCGCCCAATGAGACGCCACCTCCCTGTCCGAGCATGCGATTGCCGAGCAGGATGCGCTCGCTCGCGTTGTTCTGGAAGGTGATTCCGGTGGACTTCGCGTCCATGCGCGTAAAACCCGGCCTCCCCTTTGGCACCGACAACGTACGCCACCGAACACCACCTTCGTCGTGCCAGACTGCGTTCTGCGGTGTCCCGCACGCAACCAACAGCAGCGCTGCACTCGTCAGCGCAGTACTCATCAGCACAGTGCTCAACTGCGCGGTAATCGTGCTTCGCACAGCACGTCGCGCTGCGTGATGGCGTGTGCCGCGAGTACGATGCGTCTTGGCAAGAATCGGCGTACCCATCATCGCCGCGTCACGCGAGCGGCACGAAACGCGGCGGCAACCTTGGCACCAATGCAGCGACCGAGGGCTAACCCACTCGTGTTACCCGACGGATAGTGAATGCCCCCGTACACACGAGACATCCCCGCTTCTTCGCTCGCCGCCTGGAATGACGGAAACGTTCGCACCCCATGCCCGATAGAAATGCTCGTACTATCGGCAAAGGGCGTGACACCGATGAACGCGGTGAGCACTTGAGCGGCAGCGGCCGATTGTGTCGAGTGTCCCGCTGGGTGTTCGGGGAACGGTGGTGTCGGAATGAGTGGCTCCCACTGTGGATCGATAACGCGTCGGATGTACGTACGCGGTCGCAACACGTTGTACTGATACTTGTAGCCCCATGCAGCAATGAATGCATCTGCTTGTGCAACAGCGGTTGCCGTCACGAGACGTGAAGCGGTGATGGCATCAAGCTGATGTTCGCTGATCATCTGACTCGC
>JAYSVL010000262.1:0-1990 GCA_043718595.1 Gemmatimonadaceae bacterium | reverse complement strand
ACCCGGCAACTTGTGGTTCCACTCAACCGCGAGTGTCACCTTACCGTGCGCCGGCACGGCCTTTGGCAGCGCAATGCGGGCAACAGTCGAGCGACCGCCGATAAGTGTGGGCACCGTCACCTGCTGCGAACCTCCACGCCCGCCCTGTTGCGGCGGTGGCGTGAGCACGGCAGTCTCGTTGTTCACCAGCAGCTTGGTGATGACGATGCCTTCCGTGTTCTCGGCGGGCGTCCAGATGGCGGCGCGTGGATTCGTGCCAATAAAGTGGTTCGGATCGAGTCGCAACCCGATCACTGGCAGCGAATCGTTGCTGTTGTTGTGCACCGTGATCAGCGCGCGCCCGCTCAGCCGAGACGACGGCACGTCGAGCGCCACGTCAATCGAATAGTCGGTTCGCAGCTGCCAGTAGTTGCGACCGGGTGCGCCGCTGGAGTCGCGGGTACCGGCGGCAAACGCTCGACGAATCGCATTGGTGATCGGTATGTCACGGCGAACGGCCCGCGGCGGGGCGCCTTGCCCGCTCGCGACGCGAGCTACGACGAGGGACAAGTGCAGCGCAAGCACGGCGCAGGATACGGTCACACTGGTTTGATGGCGACGCATGGCAGGTGGAGAGGTAGACAGGAACGCCGAGCGTTCCGGCAGGTAAGGTCGTGTAAGGAATACCTGCCGCACGGGTCAAAGGTGAGCCCCGGCCAACCAGTGGCGCAACGGCAACACGTCGGCGGCGGCGGTGTATCACTTCGCACGGCTGGAACTGCGGCGCGAGTGCGCATAGACTCAAGGGCAGCCGCGGTCTTACCCCAACACCAACTTCGCCATGACCTCACCTAGCGTTGTCCTGTCGCCGCCGATCACCGGCGTGGCACGGATGACTTTGATCCGGCGCACGTATGCGCTGCTCACCGTCACGATTCTGTGGACGATCGCCGCGGTTGCCATCACCATGGCCACGCCGGCGCTGCGCCAGCTCGCCGTGTCACACCCCATCATCATCATGTTCCTGAGCTTTGGCGCGTTGCTAGGGACCAATCTGGTGCGCGCGCAACCGCTCAAGCTCGCGTGGCTGGCGTTGTTTACATCGTTGATGAGCATGTCGCTCGCGCCGGTAATGCTGTACTACAACACGCGAGCCCCAGGCGTCATCACGCAGGCCGCATTGCTCACCGGGTCGACCTTCACCGTCCTCACGCTGTATGCAATGTTCAGTCGTCGCGACTTCTCGCAGCTGGGTGGTTTTCTCACCATCGGCTTGTGGGTGCTGATCGCCACGTCGCTGCTCAACATGTTCTTTCGCAATGAGACGGCGTCGCTCTGGCTCGCCAGCGTATCGGTGTTGCTCTTTAGCGGTTTCATCGTGTACGACACCGCACGACTCAAGAGTGATCTCGGCCCGAACGACTACATCTCGGCCACCGTATCGCTGTATCTCGACGTGCTGAACCTGTTCATGTCGATCTTGCGCATCTTCGGACGCGGTCGCGACTAGCGTATACGCGCCACAGATCGACCATAGTTTCGCGAACGCTGACGCTCGCCGTCAGCGTTTTGCGTTCGTGACCGTCGCTTCCGCGCCACGTACCAGCGCCTTCGCTATCGCTGACTGAAGCGGTGCCAGGTTGGGGAAGTTGCCCTTCGCGTTCGCTCCCAGATGCTGCTTGTTGGTGAGCAGCACGATTGACAAGCCGTGTGCTGGCACGCCGAGCACCCATGTGCCGGTGAACCCCGTGTGCATAAAGCTGCCTGCAGGGAGTTCCGCCGGAAGCATCCACCCGAGGTAGTGGTCGTAGCGATCGCGGGTGAGAAATTGCTCCACGACCTCGCGCTTGATGAACTGACGTTCTTTGGCAGTTCCTTTGTTGTTCAACAGGTCGACTAAGACGCGTAAATCGGACGCCGTGGAGAACAACCCGGCGTGTCCAGCGACACCACCATTCGCATAGTACGCGTTCCCGTCGTTGGTCTCGCCAACGAGCATCGTGTCGCGCCA
>JAYSVL010000261.1:0-5705 GCA_043718595.1 Gemmatimonadaceae bacterium | reverse complement strand
TTGCCGGTGCGCTCACGCCGTCGGTCGCCGCCGTACCGCTCGGTGTCGTCACGTTCAACAATGGTACGACCGCCGCGAACCAGATTTACGCCACCTATCTCACATCGAAACAGAAATTGTGGGTGCGTGGCCTCGATCTCGCCACCGATGTTGTGGCGACTGACCGCCTGACGTTTGACGTGGCCTACGCGTGGCAGAGCAAGAACGTCTTCACCGACATCAACGGCGGCAATGGCGCACCGTTGATGTCGAATTCGCCGAACTCACGCGGTTCTATCGGCGGGCGATATCGCAATGACGACAACGGGATCGGTGTCGAGTTGCGCACGAGATACAGCGAGGCGTATCCGGTGAACTCCGGCGTACTCGCCACGAACGTCGCTTTCCCGATCGCCGCTGGGCAGCCGAACGCTCCAACGACTACACCGACTGGCACCGGTTTCAACAGGTGCGCGCCGACAGCGGCAGGTGTGTATTGCTACGAGAATGTTCCAGAGATTTTCACCTTTGATGCGCAGGTCTCCAAGCGCTTCGACGTTAACGGCAAGAAGCTGCTCTGGTCGATCAACGCGAGCAACATGTTCGACAATCGCGTGCGCACGTTCCCCGGTGTTCCGGAGATTGGCCGCATGGTCATGACGCGTTTGCAGTACACATTCTAGACACGTCGACAATGGTCAAGCGGGGCGGTGCGCAGACAGCGTGCCGCCCCGCTCGTAGTTTGTGTGCATGATTCTGCTGGACCCACTCGCCACACCGGTGATCGGCCACCGCGGCAACCGCGCCTATGCGCCCGAGAATACAATTGCGTCACTTCGTGAAGCGGTGGCGCTCGGGGCGGATGCCGTCGAGTTCGATGTGCGTGTGTCGCGTGATGGCAGGCTCGTGGTCATGCATGATGCGACGCTGGAACGCACAACCAACGGATCAGGACAGGTCGCGCATCACACCGAGGCCGAGCTCCGCCAGCTAGATGCGGGAGCAAATTTCACCTGCGACGGTGGCGCGACGTTTCCCTGGCGAGGTCGGGGAGCGACAATTCCGACGTTTGACGAGGTCATTGAAGCACTGCCACGCGACCTTCCGTGCATCATTGAGCTCAAGACAGCGGACGCGACCGAGCTGATGCGCGCGGCCATTCAGCGCCACCACATGGCGGGGCGTGTGATCGTCGCCGGCTTTGACCCGAACGCCACGCGGCCATTGCGCGGTGCAGGCTTTGCGCTGGGTGCCAGCACACCCGACGTCGCGCGACTTCTCATGCCGGCGCTGCTCGGCCGTCGTTCGCAACCAGCCGCGTTTCAAGCGCTCTGCATTCCACCGCGCTGGCGCGGCATCCCGGTGCCGATTGCTGCGCTCGCGCGATCGCTGCGCCACAGTACCACGGTGATTCACGTATGGACGATTAACGAACCAGCGCAGGCGCTCGCCCTCTGGAAGGCGGGCGTACGCGGTATCATCAGCGATGACCCAGCACGAATGCTCGTCGCGCGAAGCTCGCGTAGCCGCTGCGACTAGCGTGCGCTGCGGGCGAGGACGACCCCGGTAACAACGCGGGCGGCGCTCCATGCGAGTATGGTCGCCAGCACAAGGGCGAGCAGCACCACGCCGATGCCAGGTACGGGAAACAGTTTCCCCAACCGATCCAGCAGGGTCGCAAAGGAAGGTTGCGTCATCTGACGAGCGAACAATGCAATCCACGCGATGAGTGCGGCGAACATGGCCTCGCGGGGCGCAAGCGAATGTCGGCGCGCAAGTGCATAGGCGCCGGCGATGACGGGAACGGTCCACCAACCGACGAACGCCGTCGCCGCAGCGAAGCATGCAGCGAGCGCGAGCACGCGGACCGGTCTCATCGCTGTGCGCCGGCTGGCGACAACACAAGCAGTGCGCGACGCAAGGCCAGCGGCAAATCCTTCTCCTCATTGGGAAGGCGCAGTGTGTCCAATTCGCCGCGCGACCACTTGTCAAGTCGATCGTCGTAGCGCGTGCTCAACGGATTGCCCGACTGGCCTCCCGGATAGATCGCCCACGCGCGACGCGGAGCGCTCATCTCCACTACCATTCGCCAGCTGGGTCCGTAATGTCCATCGCCCGTTGAGGGCCACAGCGTCGCGTTGCCGCCCTGTACCGGAACATTCAGTCGCGAGAACGCAGGCAAGCGTGTGAGATGCAAGATATTAGCGCTACGCACGTTGGACCATCGCCAGCCATCGCTGGCAGGCGCACCATGTTTTGCGATCGTGCTGTCGAGGGCGCTCGCCATCACCTGGCGCAGCAGTTCGTCGCGTGTTTCAAGGCCAATCGTGTTGCCATCATCCCACCAATTGCTCAGCGAATCCCGAAGCAACATGGCCGCCATCATGTCGTTCGGCACCGGCCCCTGCACACTATCTCGCCGAAACTCGTCCCACAGGCGCAGAGATAACTGTCGCATGATTTCCTCAAACAACACGGCGCGCCGATTGTCCGCGGTGTAGCGCCGTTCCCACTCGGCGAGCAACACGGCTGCCTGCGATGTCCTGCTCGTCGCCGGCAGGCCGTTCGCTGCGGCGAGAAATGCCGCCAGAAAGAGATCGGCGCGCGCGCTTCCAGGGTCACTTTGATACCGACGCATCGCGTCTGGTGTTACCGAAGAATCCGCGCGCAACAACGTGTTGATGCGCATTGCACGCCACGGACGCTCCCACTGCGCGCCAAAGTACCGCGGCTGCACCCGCGGATCAAACGGCTCTTGATTGGCCGATGCAAGGAAACCTTGAGCTGGCCGTACAGCCTGCGGGTAGTCTTGTACGGGCCAGTCGCCTCGCCAGTCGCTACTGAGCCGAGTCCCGTCAAACAACCAGTCGCCGCGTTCGTCGCCGCCGCGTACTGGATAGCGTCCGGTGGACCGAATGGCGATCGTGCCAGTCGTGTCGGCGGTCAGCATGTTCTGCGCGGGCGCTTGGTAGCGCGCGGCCATCCCATCGAGCAATGCTTGCGACGTTCTCGCACGAGCCGCCGTATCAAAAACGTCCAATCCCGTCGTTGTTTCCAAAACCGTCCAGCGCACCGAAATCCATTGCGCGCCGACCTTTCGCAATGGACCGCGATGCGTGAACCCGAGCGTATCGCGCGCAATCTCGCGCCCACGCGAATCCCGAAAAGTCTCCACGCGAATTTCGAGCGGCCGCCAGGTCTCGTCCAACTTGTACTGCCTCGGTGCAGCCGCGCTGTCCACTTGTTCCGCATAGTAGTCCATCACATCGCCGCCCGTATTCGTGAAGGTCCACGCCACAGCCTGCGTGAAACCAATCACCACGCCTGGTGCGCCCGGGATGGTCACCCCGTACACGTCGAGCGAATCACGCACCACCATGTGTACTTCGTACCAGATGGACGGGAGCGTCAACTCCAAATGAGGATCGCCTGCCAGCAGCGCGTGACCGGCTGCCGTGCGCGACGGCGCGACCGCCCAATTGTTGCTGCCGATCGCGTCATCCGCTCGATTCGGCGCAAAGGCAAGCACGTGCGCTGGATCAACACCCTGCATTGTGTGCAGCAGCGACACCGCGTGTGGATCAGGTGTTCCAGGGGCAGGGATGTTCACTGCGTCGAATCGCGCGTGTGTCTGTCCGTTCGGCTGAATCGGTTCGACGATCGGTGAATGCACCGGAAACAGCGCGTCGGCCGCGGCGCGTCCAACGCGAGCACTCGCCTGCAGGTGCGTCAACTCGTCGCGCGTCGTTGCGAGCGTCGCTCCCATTCGGTTGAGCAAGTGCAAGACGTCGATCATCTGCATGCGCGTCGGCGCCCGACCAAGCAACTTGTACTCGATCGGATAGTCCGTTGGCGACAGTGCGTCGATGTACGCATTCACACCGTCCACGTACTCGCGCACCAACCGCCACTGCGCATCCGACGAGTCCAGCTTTGCAAGTCGCTGCTCAGCGGCGCGTGGCATACCCGACGCACGCGTTTCACGATCAATCGACAATGCTCCGCGACCTGCAAGTTCGCTCAGTGTCCCAGCGCCCGAGCGACCCTGCAGCTCAAGCTGAAACAGACGATCGCGCGCAACGACGTAGCCAAGGGCGCGATACGCGTCCGCCGCGTTCGCCGCAAAAATGTGCGGCACTGCCCGATCGTCGTAGAGCACTCGCGTCTCCGCACGCAACCCTGGGATCGACGCCGTAGCATCGGATGGCAAGTCAACAGACCGCACCGCGTTCCAGATGCCGTGTACCGGATCAAGCAGCGGGCCAAGTGCGGGAACGGCGCCTGTCTGTCGCGCACCGACCATCAGAGTAGCGGTCAGCAATGCAGCCGAGGCTATCGTGCCGACGGGGGAAGAACGCATAGATGTCACACCGTAAGATGAATTCGCCGTAAACGTATGAGGGTCTTGGCAAGATGCCGGACCTGCCTGCGCATGGCAATGAAGTCAGCGTCGCCACACGCGCAACGTTCCGATGTGAGGTGCAATGATTCGGTGCAAGTGATTCGAACAGACCGCATTACAGTTCGTCCATGAGCAAACAACGACAGGCACTCGGACTACTTGGCGAACGCATCGCTGCCCGCTGGTTGCGGCGCGAGGGATGGACGGTGGTGTGTCACCGATTCCGTAGTGGACACCGCGACGTGGATCTCGTGATGCGAAAGGACGACCAGGTCCTCTTCGTGGAGGTCAAAGCTCGTCGCGGCGACAGCTTTGGCGGTCCGGTCGCCGCGGTGCATCACCGCAAGCGACAGGAGCTGGTCCGGTCGGCTCGCGTTTGGGTCGACCGACACGGCTCCGCCGGGCATTCTTACCGATTTGATGTCGTTGGGGTGCTCATTTCGGGGACGAATGTCCGCGTTCGGCACGTTCCCGACGCGTTTGGCTTGTCCTAGCGGGTTGCAGTGGGGGAGTTGTCCACATGGGCGCTTCTTCGTATTTTATTCGGGTCTTGGTCCTGCTCGCACTTCCGGTAGATTCTCGCGGGCCAGGGCATGGCGGCACCACATCTCACGACGGCGGATTTATGGCGGGTACGGTGATGACAGAGGACAAGCGCAAAGCCCTGGCGCTTGCGGTGGCGCAAATCGAGAAGAGCTGCGGCAAGGGCTCGATCATGCGGCTTGGTACGGATTCGAAAGTTCGGGTCGAAGCGATACCCACTGGCGCGATTAACCTCGACGCGGCGATCGGCGTGGGCGGAATTCCGCGCGGCCGAATCAGCGAGATTTATGGACCGGAGTCGAGCGGCAAGACCACGCTCTGTTTGCATGTGGTCGCCAACGCGCAGCGGTTGGGCGGCGTCGCTGCCTTCATCGACGCGGAACATGCGCTCGACACCGAGTACGCCAAGAAACTCGGTGTGGACATTGAGAACCTGTTGATCTCGCAGCCGGATACCGGCGAGCAAGCGCTCGAGATCTGCGAGATCCTTGTTCGTTCGGGCGCGGTTGACGTCATCGTCATCGACTCTGTCGCCGCGCTTGTACCCAAGGCCGAAATCGAAGGCGACATGGGCGAGTCGCACATGGGCCTGCAGGCACGTCTCATGAGTCAGGCGCTGCGCAAGCTCACCGGCGCCATCGCTCGCTCCAAGACGTCCGTGATTTTTATCAACCAGTTACGCGAAAAGATTGGTGTCATGTTTGGTAACCCGGAGACGACCACCGGCGGCAAGGCACTCAAGTTCTACGCGTCCGTTCGATTGGATATCCGCAGAGTGGGG
>JAYSVL010000027.1:0-8506 GCA_043718595.1 Gemmatimonadaceae bacterium | reverse complement strand
ATGTCTATGTCCGAAACTGAACAAAAGCCAAAACCGTCCGATTCGTTGGTGGTGCGCGGTGCGCGCGAGCACAACCTGCGCAACATCAGCGTCACGATTCCGCGCGACAAACTCACTGTCATCACCGGACTGTCAGGCTCCGGAAAATCGTCGCTGGCCTTTGATACGATTTATGCCGAAGGACAGCGCCGTTACGTCGAGTCCCTCTCGGCCTACGCGCGACAGTTTCTCGGCTTGATGGAAAAACCGGATGTCGACGCGATCGAAGGACTGTCGCCCGCGATTTCCATCGAACAAAAATCGGCTGGCCACAATCCGCGCTCTACCGTCGGGACAGTCACCGAGATCTACGATTATTTGCGACTGCTCTATGCGCGCGCGGGCACACCACATTGCCCCAATTGCGGCCGCGCCGTGCAACGACAAAGCCCGGCGCAGATCGCACAGCTCGTGTTGGCCTGGCCTGAAGGCACACGCCTGGAAATTCGCGCGCCGCTTGTACAGGGACGGAAGGGGGAATTTCGCGACCTCTTCGAAAACGCACGCAAGCAGGGATTTGTTCGCGCCGTCGTCGACGATGAACTGATCGAATTGGCCGACCCGCCAAAGCTCAATCGCAAGCTCAATCACTCCATCTCGGTTGTCGTCGATCGGCTCGTCGTGCGCGTCGATGACCGCGGACGAATCACCGATTCACTCGAGACAGCGCTGCGACTCGCCGAGGGACTCGCCGAAGTTATTCGGTATGATGGGGAAGCGCCGAGCACCGAAATGTTCTCGGAGCGATACGGCTGTCCAACATGCGGCATCTCCATGCCCGAACTGGAGCCGCGTCACTTTTCATTTAACTCGCCGTTCGGGGCGTGCGAAACGTGCAGCGGACTTGGCACCACTCGCACCGTCAGCGAAGAGCTCATTCTCGGCGATCCCAGCATCTCCATTCTTGAAGGTGTCGTACTGCCGTGGGGTGAACCCGATGGTTATCTGCGTAAAGTGATCTTGCCTGGACTCGCCAAACAATTGGGTTTTGAGCTGAACGCCGCGTGGGGAAAAATTCCGGCGTCGGTGCGCAAGGAGCTGCTGCATGGCGTGGCCGGAACGGCGCCTCGTGTGCGCAAGGCAGTGAAGAAAGTCGCGCGCGGCGCGAAGAAAGTCGCCAGCAAAGCGAGTGGCGGCGACAGCACGTGGGAAGGCATCGTCGCACACGTACAGCGACGCTATGATGAAACGAGTTCCGACTCAATTCGCATCGAACTCGAAGGCTTCATGGTGGCCGCGGCATGCCCGGCGTGTAGTGGTCGTCGCTTGCGGCCGGAATCACTCGCCGTCACGCTGCACGGCAGCAACATCGGTGCGCTCGTCGAACGCAGCATTGCCGACGCGCTCACATTCTTTGATTCCGTGCCCGTGCGTTCGGCGAATCACCCCGGACTTGATCCCGGCATCGCGGGCCCTATCCTCAAGGAAGTACGCGAGCGTCTCAAGTTTCTCGTCGATGTCGGTCTCGATTACCTCACGCTCAACCGCAGTGCTGAGTCACTCTCGGGTGGCGAAGCCCAGCGAATTCGGTTGGCGACGCAGATTGGCTCGCGGCTCGTGGGCGTGCTGTACATCCTTGACGAACCAAGCATCGGGTTGCACCAGCGCGACAACGGACGCCTGCTGTCGACACTCAAGCAACTGCGCGATCTCGGCAACACGGTCATCGTCGTCGAGCACGATGAAGAAACCATTCGCGAAGCCGACTACGTCATCGACCTCGGCCCGGGCGCTGGCAAGCATGGCGGCGAAGTGATTGCATCGGGCTCCGTGAGCGACGTGATCACCACAGAGGGCTCGATCACCGGCGAGTACTTGCGTGGCACGCGAAGAATTCCGGTGCCAGCGACACGCCGACCGGTCGATAGCAAACGCGTCCTGCGCGTGCACGGCGCGCGCGAGCACAACCTCCGCGACGTCACCGCCGATTTTCCGCTTGGACTCTTTGTTGCGGTGACCGGCGTCTCGGGGTCGGGCAAATCGACGCTCGTGACGGACATTTTGCAGCGCTCGCTGTCGCGCTACTTCTTTCGGGCGCGCGTCATTCCGGGTGTGCATGATCGCATCACCGGTCTCGAACATCTCGACAAGATCATCGACATCGATCAAAGCCCAATCGGTCGCACGCCTCGCTCCAACCCCGCGACCTATACCGGAGTCTTTACGCCCGTGCGCGAGCTGTTCGCCGAATTACCGGAAGCAAAAATTCGCGGTTATGGCCCTGGACGCTTTTCGTTTAACGTCAAGGGCGGACGATGCGAGGCGTGTCAGGGCGACGGGCTGGTAAAGATCGAAATGCATTTCTTGCCTGACGTGTTCATTGCCTGCGATGTCTGCAAGGGCAAACGCTTCAATCGCGAAACACTGGAAGTGCGGTTCCGTGGCTTGAGCATCGCCGAAATTCTCGACCTCACGGTGGAAGACGGATGTACTGTCTTCGAGAATCAGCCGCGCATTGTCATCAAGTTGCAAACACTGCGCGACGTCGGGTTGGGCTACATTCATCTCGGACAGAGCGCCACCACGCTCTCGGGCGGCGAGGCGCAGCGCGTCAAGCTGGCCACCGAGCTGTCAAAGCGTGACACGGGGCGTACGCTGTACATTCTCGACGAACCAACCACCGGTCTGCACTTCGAGGACGTGCGTGTGCTGTTGGAAGTACTGCACAAGCTCGTCGATCGTGGCAACACCGTGCTGGTCATCGAACACAACCTTGATGTGATCAAAACGGCCGACTGGGTCGTTGACCTTGGTCCCGATGGTGGCATTCGTGGTGGGTCCATCGTGGCCGCAGGCACGCCGGAACAAGTGGCCGCGGTACCCGAGAGTTACACCGGCCAGTACCTCGCACCGCTCCTGCAACGCCGCTGACTCCCAACCGACAACGATACGCACATGGTCTCTCTGCTCGACATCATTGGTCCCATCATGGTCGGCCCGAGTTCGAGCCACACGGCGGGCGCGTGTCGGCTCGGCCTGTTGGCACGATGTCTCGTCGGCGGTACACCACAATCCGCCACGGTGGAGTTGCATGGCTCGTTCGCGCGCACCGGCGAAGGACACGGCACCGACAAAGCCATTGTCGGCGGGCTGATGGGCTTTCGGCCCGACGACGAGCGCTTGCGCACCGCACTCGACATCGCCGAGCACGAGGGGCTGAAGTACACGTTTGAGAAAACGTCGCTTGGCGACGAGGCGCATCCCAATAGTGTGCGCATCTCGCTCGAACGCGGCGACCGGCGTTCACAAATGATCGGCGAGTCGCTCGGCGCAGGGCGCGTACGTGTCAGTGAAATCGATGGGTATCCGGTCGACATTTCCGGCAACTTGCACACGATCGTGCTCGTCGCGGCGGATGTGAAAGGGTCGATTGCGCGCATTGCCGGACTGCTCTCCGACAACGATCTCAACATCGCCACGCTCAAACTCTCGCGCAAAGAACGCGGCGGAGATGCGTTCATGGTCTTCGAGGTGGACAATGAACCGGAAGAGTCCGTTCGCGACGCCATCCGCGCGCTCTCGTGGGTGAAGTGGGCATTCCGTCTCGATAAGGTGAGCGCCTGATGTATCGCAGCTTGGCCGACGCCATCCGCGACGCCGAAGCACGCAACGTGCCGCTGTCCACCGTTGCGCTGGAAGCCGAAGCGAAAGATCAGGGGCGCGAGATCAGCGACATTCGCGAAGCCCTTGGTCGCGCCCTGGTCATCATGCGCGGTGCTGTGGAACGCGGCATGGTCGGCGACCTGTACTCATCGTCAGGTTTGGTTGGTGGTGATGCCGCCAAACTGCGCACCGGGCCGGATGGTCCGTTGGCGGGAACACCGTTTCGCGATGTCTTGGCGCGTGCACTCGCGGTGCAGGAAGTGAACGCGGCGATGGGCGTCATTGTCGCAGCACCAACGGCCGGCGGCGCTGGTGTGTTACCAGCTGTGCTTACCGGACTCGCTGCTGCGCGCGGCATCAGCGATGAACACATCATCTCCGCACTGGCGACCGCGGGGCTCATCGGCGCGGTGGTTGCCGAACGTGCGTCGCTCTCCGGCGCTGAAGGTGGATGTCAGGCGGAGACTGGCGCTGCGGCCGGTATGGCCGCCGGTGCCGCCACGGAAATGCTCGGCGGATCGCCGCGACAAGTTGGACACGCCACGGCACTCGCGCAGCAAGGCACGCTCGGACTCGTCTGCGATCCACTTGGTGGTCTCGTTGAGCTGCCGTGCGTCTTTCGCAATGCGACGGGCGCCGCCATCGCGCTGGCCGCAATCGAGATGGCGATGGCCGGTATTGAATTCGCCATTCCGGCCGACGAAGTCATCGACACGATGGGCGAGATTGGCGCCCATATGGATGTGCGCTACCGTGAGACGGCTGGCGGCGGACTTGCGGCCACTCCAACGGGTCGGCGTTTGGCCAAAGAGCGACTATACGCTCTGAAGCGCAAAACTTGATCGCCGCTCGAACGGCCGGCCTTGTCGTCGCCACGCTGATGGGATGTGCGTGCAACGAGTCCACCGACAACGACAACAGGATCGATCTTCGCGATGTCACGACGCTCGGCACCCTTGGCGCATCGAAGTTGGTGGAGGCGTCAGGTGCCGCGACAAGCACGCGGCTGCCCAATGTCTTCTGGTCGCAAAACGACAGCGGCAACGACGACCTGATCTTCGCCTTCGATAGCACCGGTGGCGCGCGCGGGACCCTGCCTGTCACGGGCGCCAGGAATCGCGACTGGGAAGCATTGGCGATTGGCCCATGCGTCGAGGGTTCGTGCCTATTTATTGCGGACGTCGGTGACAACAATGCGCGACGCTCCGAACTCACCATTTGGCGTGTCCCCGAGCCGCTGCCAACAGACACTGCTACATTGCCGGCGACACCGCTGCGGTTTCGCTACGAAGACGGGTCGCACGACGTCGAGGCCATGTGGATCGCGCCCGACTCGGCCGTGCTGCTGCTCACCAAACGACCCATCAAGGAACGTGGTGGACGCCGTCGCATGTCACTGGTCTATCGACTGGCACCGTCCGCGTGGAACAAACAAGGCATCGCCGAGGCGGCGCTGGTGGACTCGGTACCGATTGTGCCGAGCGACAACGCACCCAACGACTGGATCACCGATGCATCGTTGTCGAGCGCGGATTCCACGGGTGCACGGCTACTCGCCGTTCGCACCTATGCCGACGTCTTCATTTTTGCCGCCGATGCCAGTACTGGTCGACCACTCGCGTTGGTGAGACGGTGTAGCCTGCGCACACTCCACGAGCAATACGGCGAAGGTGTGACATGGCTGCCCGGCGGACGGCTGCTTTTTGTTGCCGAGGGGCGGTCGTCCGTGCTGCATGCCGGTCGCTGTCGCGGGCCGTGAGCACGTTCGACGAGATGACCGTGGCCGACGTCGTTCCGCCATCGTAGTTTGTCAGTCAGCGAAGAACACCACCGAAACGTGGCCGCGTGTTTCTGCGTACGGACCATCGTCTGAACCCTAGAGGAAGCGCAACATGGTTACTCGCGAAGACGTCGAGACATTTCTTGATCGCCTCGGCACCGATGGTGCGACGCATGCTGAAGTCGAACCCGGTCTCTGGATCGTTCGCCCCAGCGGCCCGCTCGATTTTGACGTGGTCATCACCCACAACCCACCTGTGCTCTTGCTGCGGGTGAAGGTCATGCCCATCCCGGACGACGCAGGGGAAGTCGCGGCGCTCAGCCGACGGTTGCTGGAGCTCAATGCGACCGACTTGTTGCACGGATCGTACGGCATTGACGGCACGGCGATTGTGCTCACCGAAGCGCTGGAACTCGCGCATCTCGATTATGAAGAATTCCTCGCCTCGTACGAAAGCATGACGCTCTCACTGACGTCGCACATGCGCGAAATCGCCGGCTTCCGAGAGGCGCGCTGACATGGGCATCTTCGATCGACTCTCGACGCTCATCAAGTCCAATCTGAATGACCTCATCTCGACGGCCGAAAATCCGGAGAAGATGCTCAATCAGATCATTGTCGACATGCGCAACCAGCTCGCCAAAGCCAAGCAGCAGGTGGCCGCGGCCATTGCGGACGAAAAACGGCTGAAAGATCAGGCCGACGGTGAGTTCAAGCTCGCCGATGATTGGGATAAGCGGGCGATGCTCGCCGTGCAAGAAGGACGCGATGATCTCGCCAAGCAGGCGCTGTTGCGCGGCCAGGAACATCTCGAACATGGACAGCAGCTCGCCACCACATGGGAGCAGCATCGCATGGAAACGGAGAAGCTTAAGCAGTCGCTCCGTGACCTCAACGACAAAATCGAAGAAGCGAAACGCAAGAAGAATCTGCTCCTCGCGCGGCAGCGTCGCGCCGAAGCGCAGGCGCGTATTTCGCAAACGATGTCGGGGCTCTCCGACAACTCTGCGTTCGACGCGTTCGCTCGCATGGAAGAGAAGATCACCACCAACGAACGACAGCTGCAGGCGGCGCAGGAAATCGACGAGGAGATGAGCGGCGATCGATTGGCCGGTCAGTTCAAGCAGTTGGAGCGCGCGTCGGGTGGTGCAACCGCGGACGCACAGTTGATGCAACTCAAGCAACGCATGGGCGTGCTGCCCGCGCCTGCTCCCGCGTCCGGCCGTCAGCTCGGCGCTGGCGTACCTGATGCCGCGCCGGTTATCGCAACACCCGCGCAGTTGGCTGCAGGTGCGGCCGAGAAGAAAACCGGCGAGGTCGATCTCATCGCTGAAATCGAAGGACTGCGCGAGCCTAAGCCTCGCTCATGAGTCGGACGCGTCGCTTTCTCGTTCTCGCCGAAGGCAACTTCGCTCCGCTGACGTCAAAGACGGCTAACGCCTGCATTCGCTATGCGGAGTCCGAAGTAGTAGCAGTCATCGACAGCACGCGTGCAGGTAGTACGGCGCAAGAGTCCATCGGCTTCGGCGGTAGCATTCCGGTGGTGTCCACCTTCGCTGAAGGCATGCGCTACCAACCGAATGCGTTGCTTATTGGTATCGCTCCGCCGGGCGGACAGTTCCCGGCGGAGTGGCGTGCGATTGTGTGCGACGCACTGCGCGCAAAGCTCGATGTGTGGAGTGGACTGCACACCATGCTCGGAGACGACGCCGAGTTCGCTGCGCTTGCTCGTGCGTCCGGTGCCGTCATTCGCGATTTGCGACGCGCGCCGGCCGATCTTGGCGTGTCGACGGGCAAAGTTCGTGACCTCAACGCAACCGTTGTGCTCACGGTGGGCACCGACTGCAACATCGGCAAGATGACGGCGCAGCTGCAGGTGCAACAAGCGGTGCAGGCGCGTGGACATCGTGTGTCGTTCGCGGCCACCGGACAGACGGGCATTCTTATTGAAGGGACGGGTATCGCCGTTGACGCGGTCGTCGCCGACTTTATTGGGGGCGCCGCTGAGCGGCTCACGATTGAGGCTGCTGTCAACGCCGATATTGTGCTGGTTGAAGGGCAGGGCTCACTCATTCACCCGTCGTACTCCGGTGTCACGCTTGGGCTTCTGCACGGGTCGCTGCCGCATGCCATGGTGCTCTGCGCGCAGCCTACGCGCACCGCCATCAATCGCAACCCCTGGGTGAAGATTCCCAGCCTGCCCGACATGGCGCGCATCTATGAGCAGGCGACAACGCACTTACGCCCAGCACCAGTGATAGCGATTGCGCTCAACACGTTCGATCTCTCCGACAGCGACGCGCAAGCGGCCGTCGAGCGTGTGACGAACGAAACTGGGCTGCCATCAACCGACCCGGTGCGCTTCGATCCAGCGCCCATCGCGGACGCGATTAGCCGGTTTCACGTCGCGCGGATGCAGGGCGTCTAACCACACGCGGTGAGGCTGCGCGCAATTGGTATAGCGCGCAGTACGGTGGTACAGGGATTTGACGATCGTCGCATATCATCATCGATATGAACGCGCTCGTCGCCCAACCACTATGCGCTCCATGGCCGGTCATGCTGGCCGTGCACAACGTGCATGAGGAAATCTGTGCCGGAGCAGGCACGGCACTTTGCACCGTGCGGATGCTGGATGGGCTGTCGTGCGACGTTCGCGCGGGCGAACTCCTCGTGCTGCAGGGCGGCATCGCCAGCGGCGCGAACTCACTGCTCGACGTCCTGGCCGGAATTCGTCCACGCGTGCTCGGCTCGCGCCTTCTGCATCCGCAGACGCACGTACACCGCGCCGCCATCAGCCTCGCCGCCGCGCGAGCGATCGTGTCCGTTTGGTCGGCCGACCAGGCGCCGCGCACAATGCGCTATTCCCGTCGGCGAGCGCTCGCTACACACACATCAGTCAACGACAAGACCGTGGCCTATCTCCGTCGCGTGCGACCGGAGCAGTCGGCTGCCAGGTGCGACGCGACGCTGGCGTGGCAACGCTGGGCCTCACGCCTGCCACGACGTCGCGTGGCCGTCGTCATCGCCGTACAGGCGCCGCTTATGGCAGCAACGCGGCACGTCTCCGATGATGACGTGCCG
>JAYSVL010000260.1:0-2000 GCA_043718595.1 Gemmatimonadaceae bacterium | reverse complement strand
AGTCACAGCGCGCGCCAGCATTCACACCAACGCTGGAAGAATTGATTGATCTGGCCGCGAGGAACACCGATGCACCAGTACTCCTGCAAGGTGAGACTGGTACCGGAAAAGGATTTGTCGCGCGGCGAATTCACGATCATTCCGCACGACAACGTGCACCGTTTGTGGAGATCAACTGCTCGTCGCTGTCGGCCACGTTTTTTGAAAGCGAGCTCTTTGGACACGAACGCGGCGCCTTTACCGACGCACGTCAGGCGAAGCGCGGCCTACTTGAAGTCGCGGGCGACGGGACGCTCTTTCTCGATGAAGTGGCCGACATGGCGCTCGACGTGCAGCCACGGTTCCTCAAGGTCATCGAAGAGCGCACGTTTCGTCGCCTGGGTGGCACCACCACGCTGCACTCCAAATCGCGCGTCATTGTCGCCACACACCAGGCGCTCAGCGGCGCCGTCGCCGATCGCCGATTCCGTGCTGATCTGTTCTATCGGCTGCAGGTGTTGACGATCACCTTGCCACCGCTTCGCGACCGACCGGGCGACATTCTCCCACTCGCCGTCTCGTCACTGCCAGGCGGCGCCACGCTGAGCGACGCATCGAAACAGGCGCTGCTGGGCTACGCCTGGCCCGGCAACATTCGCGAACTCAAGAACACCATGTGGCGCGCCGCGATACTCGCCGATGGCCGGAACATTGCGCCCGGACATCTCGGGTTGCCCACGCACGTGGCGCCGGCCGCAGAACGCGGCTCGCCGCGTACGCTCGCTGACGCCGAACAACGGGCGATCCGCGATGCTTTGGCGGCGTCAGACGGGAACAGGACGCGGGCAGCCCAGCTACTTGGCATTGCTCGCTCGACGCTGATAGAGAAACTGAAACGCCTCGATTTGTAGCTGTCATTTCAACGACGACTCATTACAACCAACGGCAAACCGCCATCCACCAACAAACAACAACAAACCAAAACAAACAGCATTTGACGCAGAGGTAGACAGAGGTTCGCCGAGTGCGCAGAGGACTTCAAAAAATGGGTTGTCCTCAGCGAACCCTGTGGACCTCCGCTTGACCTCCGCGTCAATTGTTTTTGTGGTTTTTTTGCTGTTTTTGCTGTTTCGGTTGTCAGGCGATTCCAGCACGTCCTTTGTACTGACCGACAATCGGTCGCACTGCGACAGACTGACCGAAAATCGGTCGACAATAAATTATCATCAATTGGCCTTTTTGATGTAACTAGTTCAAATACAATCTGTTGCAGCGTTTCACACGTGTGGCCCGCTTTTCGCATAGGTCATGGTATGATCACTCTGCTGGCAACTAAGCGTGTCCTGATTGTCGAGGACGAGCAATGCATTCGGGACGGGCTCGTCGAACTTTTCGAAGTCGAAGGAAATTCGGTCCAGTCCGCGGTATTGCTGCCAGACGCTCTCGAGCGACTGCGCTCGCAGCCGTACGACCTGATCGTCACCGATCTCCGGCTGGGTGGCAAACGCGACGGCGGTTTGCAGGTGATGGCTATGGCCGGGATGCTGTCGCCGGATGCCGCGGTTCTCGTACTAACGGCCTATCCCGACGATGCGAGTCGGCAGGCTTCAGTACGACTCGGCGCTGTGCAGTTTCTGGAAAAGCCGGTGGACCTTTCGGTGCTTGCGCGTCATGCCGATGCCGCGGGCGTGCGCTCCGCCGTCAGCGCCCTCGTCAAGCACGCGGAAGCGCTGCGATAGCTGGTCCGCATCATCGCACTGGTGCGTCAGGTCGTCCGTTGAGTGGTGAGTGATGCTGGGGAGTGTCACTTGGGCGGCCTGGCGTATCGGCGATGAGCAGCAAACGGGGGCGTGACCTAACGCGCGCCACAGATCACGCTCGGCGTGTCTGACTCGCTGCCCGTATATTCCGCCTCCCATGGCCGAGTCCCCTGTTCCGCTGCTGCGCGCCCATGCGCGTCACGCCCCGTTTAACGCGCGCGGGCTTGCCGCGCACGCCGCGTCGCTTGTCGATGCAGCTGG
>JAYSVL010000259.1:0-2006 GCA_043718595.1 Gemmatimonadaceae bacterium | reverse complement strand
ACGGTTCACGTGTGCTGCCGCGAACAGACGAACCAAACGTTGTCGCGAGCTGAATGCCTCGACCGACGTCCTGAATGCCTTCCAGCGCGTCGAATCCTTTGACTTTCACGAAGTTGATGGCCCGCACTCCAGTGACGATGCCAAGCTGTGTCGCGTCGGTTGTTTTGTAGCGATCAACCAGTGTCAGATCGGTGGTCTGTACAAGGCCTGAGTCACTGATGATGACGGGAACGGCCGCCGCACGACGACGCTCAAAGCTGGCGAGGGCACCAAGCAAGACGCGTGTTGTGCCGCCAAGCCCGAGACGGAGCGCCGCGCCAACATCGGCCCGTTCGCGAACGGCGCTGAGCGAGAGCGGGTCGCCTTCTGGGCGCACGAACCCGACGTACCCGTCGTCCCGAAGAAACCCGGCAAACGCCGCGCTGTGCTGCAGATCAGTAAAGAACGGTCGCGCCACTGAAGCCAGGGCGAACGAACCGAGTGGTTGCCGTTCGAGCACGATGTTCGCGCGCGCTGCGCGACCGAGCAGATGGAAGTCGGTGTATCGCAATCCGAAACCATCGCGAAATGCGCGACCATCGCGCCAACTGACCGCGGCGAGATGACCGGTGCCGGCGATGTTGCTGTTGCCAAGCTCCACATTGCTTACCGACGATCCGCGCACACCGAGTCCGATGATCGGGCGCAAATCGTCAATCGTTTCGACTTCCACACGCACACGTCCGTCTGGTTCGTCGAACGTGCGTACTGTGGCGTCTGCGATGTATGGTTGCAGGCGAAGCAATCGCTCAGACTCTGCCCGTCGCCGCTCGGAGCACTCCTTGCCCTCGGCGAGTTGCAGGAAGGGGCGGATGGCGCTGTTTCGCGTCGGCTCGCCGAGCAGCAGTGGCTGGAGCAGAGCGCGACTCCATCCGGGAGCCCGCGCCTTGTCCATGATCGTGCGCTCTGAACGCTGAATGACGACGTACGACACCGTCTTGCCATCACACGGCGTCTGCGCGGACAGGGGCGATGCGGCGACCAGCACGAACGGCAGTACAGAAAGGCGCATAGTCAAATTTGTCCGCAGTGCGGCTCGCCGTGCAATCAAGCCCCGGAGCAATTGACGCGCGGTGGTCCTGTCGGTGGTTGCGCCGGCGCGACTTTGGCGTCAGATCTTGACCAACTGCTCGAACCGATCACTGGTGTCCCCGGCCCTGAGGACTGTATGCGCACACGATTTGGCGTGCCTGTGAGTTTGGTGCTTGGCGTTCTCATCCCGTGTGCGGCGACCGCCCAGATGGGACTTGGTGGGGCGACCAGCACTACTTACGGTGTGATTCTCGGCGCGAATGCCTCGTCGGTGTCCGAGACTTTTCAAGCCATCAAGGACCTGGCGGGCGCGGCGGTGAGCACAAAACGGCGCGTTGGCCTGAATGCCGGCATCTTCGTCAACAAGTCACTGTTCGGCGGACTGTCGTTGCAACCAGAGGCGCACTACACGCAGACGGGTGTTACCTACAACATCCGCACGACGACGACGCCTGTCACGACCGGTGCGGCTTCGCTCAAACTTGACTATGTCGAAGTGCCCGTGCTCCTGCGGCTCGACCTGGGAAAGAATGCGAGCCGTCTTCACCCCTTCCTTTATGCTGGTGCCAGTGGCGCCTTTCGTATCACGTGCGAGATCGGCAGCACCATCAATACGACGACCGTTACCACAGCGTGTTCTGAGAATACGACGTCCACATCGAAAGACCCGATCGAGAAGTACGATATGAACGCGATCGGTGGCGCTGGGTTCTCGATTAGTGCACTCGGGCGGTCGTATTCGCTGTCCGGTCGCTACTCGCGCGGTCTGCAGAAGCTCTCGACAGAAACGACGGGCGCGCAACCGAAGAATTCGGTGTTCTCGGTGCAGTTGGGGATTGGCTTCTAACGCGCGACGGTGACGCCAGCCGTGGGAAACTCCTAAGAAACTGCTGATAATGCTGCCAGTTTCTCGGGCGATCTCTCGCGATCACGGC
>JAYSVL010000258.1:0-5739 GCA_043718595.1 Gemmatimonadaceae bacterium | reverse complement strand
GGCGTCATTGTGGCCCGACAACACGGAGGCTGAAGGTGAGTGCACAACCGAAGCGAAAAGTGGTCGAAGCGGAAGCAGCGCGCGGCGCAAGCACACGGACGGAGCGAGCGCGCACATCACGCACGCTCGACGTGGTAGCTGGAGAAGCGGCAACGTCAGTTCCGACACTCGATGCGGTGATCCACGAGCGGGTCAGACTCGCTATTGTGACCGCCCTCGCGACGGGCGATGCGCGTTCGCACACCGAGCTGCGCGATCTGTTGCAGTTAACCGACGGCAATCTCAGCGTGCACGCACGCAAGTTGGAAGACGCGGGCTACGTGAGCTGCAGCAAGGAGTTTGCCGGTCGCACGCCGCGCACCACCTACCGACTGACGGCGTCCGGTCGGCGCGCGTTTGATCGGTACCTTGCACACCTTGAGCAGCTCATCGTTGCGATGAAGGGACGATAATCCGTTCACCGCGTTAACCGACGCGAAACAGCTCAAGCGCGCGCGCGTAACCCTGCGACAAGAGCTGACGGAGCGCCGCGTGTTCGCTTCGCGCGAGTAGTGGGTCGCTGGTCAACAGACGGTCGGCAATCACGCGAGCCCGTTCGTTCAATTCGGCATCGCGGATTGGATCGGCGAAACGAAAATCGGGAAGGCCATGCTGTTTCGCACCGAACAGGTCGCCCATGCCGCGGTATTGAAGATCGGCTTGGGCAATCGCAAAGCCATCCTCCGTTTCCACAAACGTGACCAAGCGCTCAGCGGCGTCTGCTCCGACGTCGCCAAGCAGGATGCAGTACGATTGCTCCGCGCCGCGGCCGACGCGGCCGCGCAACTGATGCAGCTGTGACAGACCGAAGCGTTCGGGGTGCTCGATGAGCATCACGGTCGCATTGCTCACATCAATGCCCACTTCAATGACCGTCGTAGCAACCAGCACGTCAATCGCACCATCACGAAAGGCGCGCATCACCCGATCGCGTTCCTCAACCGGCAGTCGACCGTGCAACAGGGCGACCCGTCGCAACGCGAACGGTCCGGCGACCAGCTCCTCGTACATGGCGGTCGCGGCACGCAGATCCACTTTCTCCGACGTGTCGATGAGCGGATACACCACGTATGCTTGTCGCCCCGCATCAATTTCGCGGTTGACAAACTCCATCACCTTAGCGCGCGCCGATGCAGGCCGGTGCACTGTGGTGATGGGCTGGCGTCCGGGCGGACGTTCGTCGAGAATGCTGATGTCCAAGTCACCGTACAGCGTCAGCGCGAGTGAGCGTGGGATCGGCGTAGCGCTGAGCAGCAGTACGTCGGGCGCTCTGCCCTTTGCACTGAGCGCCGCGCGTTGTTCAACGCCGAAACGGTGCTGCTCATCGACGATCACCAAACCAAGGTTTGCAAACGAAACCGCGTCCTGCACAAGCGCATGCGTGCCGATCGCGAGCACGGGTTCGTGCGACGCCAGCCGCGTGTTGGTCAGCCGTCGTTCGCGCGCGCCGAGACGTCCGGTGAGCAATAGCGGCGTGATGCCGAGCGGCGCAAGCAGTGTGCCAATCGTGCGTGCATGCTGTTCCGCCAATAGTTCCGTTGGTGCCATCAGCGCGACTTGCGCGCCGTTCTCCATCGCCAGCAAGGCCGCAAACAGCGCAACCACCGTCTTGCCACTGCCAACGTCGCCTTGCAGCAGGCGATTCATGCGACGTGGACTGCCCATGTCGGCGACGATCTCGCGTATCACGCGCACTTGCGCCGCCGTCAGCGCATACGGCAGCGCCGCGCGCAGTTGTGTGGTGAGACGACGACGATTGTGAAACGCCGTGCCCACGCGCGTAGTGCGCATGAGCTGATTGGCGCGACGATGCAGGATTTGCACGCACAACAATTCTTCGAATGCCAGTCGACTTCGTGCGCGCAGTGCTTCAGCGACGCTTGCCGGCCGGTGCACCAGCCGCAACGCCTCGGGCAACGGCGGTACATCGGCTTCCCGAAGCAGCGCCGCCGGCAGTGGTTCTGTGACCAGTGGCAGGAGCACCTCGAGATGCTGCTCCACCAGTGAGCGCAACACACGCACCGACAAGCCGTCGGTGGTGGGATAAACAGCGAGCACACGACCACCTGCCGTGCCTTCTTCGTCCGCGCCGAGATTGACGTACTCGCGCGGTTGCAGGCGTCGCCCGTGAAAAAAACGCACGGGGCCCGTGCACAACAGCCAGTCGCCCTTGTTCACCGTGCGATCAAGAAACGGTTGTCCTGGCCAGGCCACTTCAAGCATGCCACTCGTGTCTTCCAGCACCGCCTGAAACACGCGCAAGCCTTTGCGTGTTGGCAGCACACCCTTGGCAATGACTTTACCGAGCACCGTGACGTCTTGCCCAACGTTGGCCTGCACCAAACGCGTGACGGTGGTGGCGTCTTCGTAGCGGTGCGGCACATGTCGGAGCAGATCGCCAGCGACGCGAATACCGAGTCGCGCCAGCATGTCGGCGCGCACCGGTCCGACACCTTTGAGGTAGGTGACCGGCGTATCGAGAGCAAGTCGCGGTTTCGCACCAGACGTTGGACGCCGACGCCGCTCGCTCTCACCCCACGTCACGTTTCCACGAGCTCCCGTGCATACGCTGCAGCGTCGAATGGCGCGAGGTCACCGATTTGTTCGCCGACGCCAACGAACTTGATCGGAACGTTGAGCGCTTCGTGCACAGCAACGACGATGCCGCCTTTGGCTGTGCCGTCAAGCTTGGTCACGACGATACCAGTCACAGGAACGGCCGACGAAAACGTTCTCGCCTGCGCGAGTGCGTTCTGTCCGATCGTGCCATCAAGCACGAGCAACACTTCGTGCGGTGCGGTGGGGAGTCGTTTGGCAATCACCCGGTGAATCTTGCGCAGCTCGGTCATCAGATCGTCACTCGTGTGCAACCTTCCGGCCGTGTCGACAATAACAAGATCCATGCCGCGACTGATCCCGGCCTCGACGGCGTCAAACGCGACAGACGCTGGATCACTGCCGGCGGCACCACCAACGAAGTCCACCCTGGATCGCTCCGCCCACACACGAAGCTGATCGATCGCACCGGCGCGAAACGTGTCTGCCGCACCAACCAACACGCGTTGGCCGCGCGCGCTACACTCGGCGATCAGTTTCCCGATGAAGGTTGTCTTGCCCGCGCCGTTCACACCGATGACCAGCACCACCGTTGGTCCGCTCGGGGCCCTTGTGAGCGCTGTGTCGGAGTTGCCTGCGCGCAACGCGCGTTCAATGCCACTCGCCAACGCGTTGCGGAACTCGTCCTCTGTCTTCACGTCACCGCGCTTCGCCAGTCGTTCCACGTCAGCAACCAATGCGAGCGCGGTCGGCACACCAAAGTCCGACTCAATGAGCAGCTGTTCGAGCGCTTCAAGTGACCCCGCGTCGACACCGCCGCGCAAGAGCACGCCAACATCGGTGCGCACAATATCCTTGACACGCTGCCACAACGAACGCTTCGGGACGTCGTCTTTCTTGCGAAACAGCCGCGACATTACCGCAACCCGGCGTACCGCCGACCGATCCACTCGGCGCACAACAGCAACAGCGCCAAAACGAACGGCCACCACGCATCAGACAGCCGAGGCGCATCCGATGATGTTGCGCCGCGCGACAGTGTGCCATCGCGCACGCCTGGCGCGCGCGGCACCCACTCTCGCGACGCGTTCACCACCAGCACGGATGCACCACCATTCGCGCGCACGTCATACACGCCGGGCACGAGGGGCACATGCGATACGGTCTCGAACGCCGTGCCAGCAAACCGCAGGCGGATGGTGTCTATGCTGGCGGCCGTGCGGGTAGCGTCGGCTCGACGCGTGAGCACGATGGAGACCAGCGAATCGGGTCCGCCCCGCCGCCATCGCACCGGCTCACCGGCACGAACGGACGAGAGGACCGGACGCGCCGCGCGCACATCACCCCGCCCGGCGGACAACCAGTCAAACATCGCGCCCCAGAGGGCAGTAAACGCCTCTGCCCCACGACCACCGCGAAGCGACCAACCCGCATAGCCACTGCCCGAGACAACCAGCGTGCGCGCGCCCGCATCTTCCCGACCAGCAATAGCGGCAATGCCCTCACCGGTCTTGCCAAGCTTGACACTCAGCACGGTAAAACTGCCACGCGCCGGACCGGCGATCGTCAGCGGAGGGAGCGAGTCCCATGGCATTCCCGCGAGCGTCGAGGCGAGTGGAGACAGCGGCGCGCCAGATGCGTACCACTCTGGCGTGCGCGCCACTTCACCTGCGCGCGCGACCGCGGTTGGCGGCGCTGGTGTCCACAGCGCGCGCGCTCCGCGAGCCACGGTGCGTGGTACCCACGTTGTGTCACCGTGCAAAATCAAGAGGCCTGCGTTTGCTGCGCGGGCACGCACTTCGTCTTCGCGAATCGGCGCGAGACTTCCTTCTTCGCGCCAGACGCCCGGTGCGACACGCAAATACGCGCGTGTTGGGAGTTGCAGCGCGCCTCGCAGCACCACCAGCGCTTCACGCACATCAAGATCGGGCGCCGTCGAGATGAAAACTGCCGGAGGCCGGTCGGCGATTTCCAGCGATGCACTCAGTGTGTCATTGCGTGGTTCCACGTCACCCGCCACCTGCACCGCTGCTTGCACCAGCGCGATGCGAGTCCCGCGTGTCACCACCATTGGCATGGTGACTCGCGTCGACGCAAACGGTGCGAGCGCTGCCAGCGGGGCAGATCGTGGCGATGCACCATCGAGCATGAGTCGGAGCTGACCGTCGGCCGATCCTGCACTACCGGCCACGAGGAGTACAGACACCTGAAGCGTATCACCTGCGGTTGCACTCGGCGGCAGCGCGATCTCCCCCACCGCGACGTCACGCTTCGCTGCGCGGGCCGGCACCTCGACACGCGAACCTTGCGGAGCCTCCGCCAAAGCTTCGGCGTCGTCCAGCTCTCCGTCAGTGATCAACACCAATGGACGCCCCAGTGCTGACGCGCGATCAACGGCGCCACGCGCCCGCGATGCGTTGTCGGAAGGCATGAGTTGGGAGACGTCTACCGGCGACGCGTCGCGCAGAGAATCACCAAACAGGACCGCCTGGTCGGTCGTTGCAGCGGCGGATGTCACCAGTGCACGAAGGGCGCGCACCGCCATTGAGTCGTCGCCGACGCCGCGTCGCCATGACGCTGAGGCGTCGATGGCCAGCAGGGGACGGACAGGCTTGGGAGGTGCTGAGACGGCGCCAAACACCATTGCCGCGATGAGCGCAACAGCCGCCGCACGCAGGCCCGCCAGCAGCCACGCCGCCAACGCGTTGGTGCCGGCGGAGCGACCATACGCAAGCCACGCCACGATGGCGCCGAGGGCCAGCGCCAGAGTCCAACGGATCACGTCGTCTGCGTCATAGAGCGTGCTGAGTGCGTCTGCCGATGTGCGCCGTGATGCAAACGCACGAACTGCGCAACGTAATCAGTCGTCGCCGGGTCGAGTGACGTCCGCCCTGGCCTTGGGCTGCGCCGCGGCGCCGGAGTTCACTCCGTTCGATGCGCCGTCCAACATAGCGAACAATTCCGCTTTCACATTGCCAAACGCCGTGCGATCGGTGGCGGCCAACGGCTCTCCGCTCATGTTGCGGAGGGCAGCGCGCGGGTCACGGTGCACGCCGCCGACCAGCACTTCGAAATGCAGGTGTGGTGCGGTCGCGAGCCCCGTCTGTCCAACGAATCCGATGGTGCGCGAAATCGCGACCGCGG
>JAYSVL010000257.1:0-2015 GCA_043718595.1 Gemmatimonadaceae bacterium | reverse complement strand
TTGAGTTTCAGGACGGACACTAACTAACCGACAACCGCAGTCGTGCTACCTGTGCAAGTCGTCGAGCGCGGTGTCGTTCAGCAGGAGGATGGCGACGGACTCTGGGAACTCGCGGAGTGGCACGTCGCGCGTGGCGGTATCATCCGGTGGTTGCGTACTGAGCGTAACCACCGTCTCCGTTTTGTCACCGCGTACGCTGGCAACAAATGTGTGCTGCGCTCCGGTGCGGCGATGCACGATGGTGACGACCCAGTTGCCATCGTTTGCGTGCAGTGCGACGTCGAATGTCGCTATGCGTCTCACCGCGCGACCACGCGCGGCGCAGGCAACGGCTCCTGCGGCCACGCCCCAGGCGACGTCGTGCGCCGGAACCACGTCACGCGACCACACGTCCGCCGCACTTCGAGCGCCACTGCCAGCGGCCTGTGCGAGTGTTGCCACGAACGCGGGCATAACGCGGTCGGCGGCGTGCGACAGTTCGATGGCGCGCGCGGCATAGCGCAACACCTGCCGCGTTTCGATGCGATCGACGTCGTCAAAGAACCACGCGCACGACGTGAAGGTGCGCAACGAGGCACGCTGCAGTTCGAGCAGTTCGCGCGCGCGTTGCCGCGCGCGGTCGCTGGCGCCGGCGACCACGTGCTGGCGTGCGAAGGCGTCTAAAACGGCACCGTCCAACGCCACCACGTCGCCGTAGGCATCGCGCACGTCCCACGGATCGGAGGTGAAGAGGGCTCGTCCCTCATCGACAAACACGTCGGCGCAGCGTTCAGCGAGCGTGGTGAGTGCTTCGCGCAGCGGACCGCGCCACTGTTGTGATGGAGGCCTGTTACCATCGAGTCGGCAGCCACAGTTGTTTCGCCAGCGTTCGACACCGTGTGCACAACTCCACGCAGACGGTGACACCAGGGAGACGTCCTGCGTGGGCGGATGCGACGCGATCAGCGCGGCCGCGTTGGTAAGCTGGGCTGATGTGCCACGCGCAATGCGCGCGAGTGTGTCGGCAAGTGCGCCGTCGCCGCCACGATGATGATGGCCGAAGGTCTCTCCATCCGTGGCGAGTGTCGTGCAGCGCGGTGCTGAATCGCTCGTTGGCGCCGGCACCAAACGTCTGGCCAGCGCCGCCGGATCTCGCAACAGTCCGCCAAAGGCCACTTCACCGGCGAGATTGCCGTCGTACGGCAGGATCGCGATTGATCGTCCATTTGCTCCACGCCAGCGCACCGGCTTTCCACTGCCGTCCGCGCCTCGCACCTGATACGGCGCAAGAATGGTGAAGCGAATGCCTTCGTGTGCGAGCAGGTCGAGCGTGTCTTCGTCCACCGCACACTCGGGTAACCACATGCCTTCCGGTTCGCGACCAAACCGTCGCCGAAAATCTGCCATGCCCCATCGCACTTCGGTGCGTCGGTCACGCGGCGAGGCGAGGGGCAGAATTACATGATGATAGGGAGCCGCGATCGCGTTGCCATGCCCCAGGCGACGAACGCTTGCCGCATCACCGGCTTGCATAGCTGCCAACGTTGCTGGTGCCTCGGCGGCAAGCCACTCACAGAGGGTCGCGCCGACGTCGAAGGAGCACCACGCATAGAGATTGACGAACCGTTGCAGCGCGCGACGCGCATCGGGGTCGTGACAGTTGCCGATTGGTGCGGGGTCGCGAACGGCCGCACAGGCAAGCCGCGCGTAGCTCTCACGATCGACACGCGCGTTCCAGTCATGGTCCGGCGCTGCCGACGGCTCAACATCGATCGCTTCGCGCCACGGATCTTCACGCGGCGGTTGATAGCAGTGCGCATGCACGATGACCGACTGTGGCGCACGTCCACTTCGGGTGTCGCCCGTCACGTTCACTGACGCGCGAAGGCCGTCGCTCGTCGGTACACGTCGGCGTACCGTTCGGCAGATCGCTCCCAGCCAAAGTCACGTCCCATCGCCGCATACATGCGCGGTGCCCACTGTTCGCGCTCTGAGAAGCGCGCGAGTGCGCGTGCGATAGCCCGGTCAAGCGCCGC
>JAYSVL010000256.1:0-5770 GCA_043718595.1 Gemmatimonadaceae bacterium | reverse complement strand
CGACATCTGCGTGTGGCATATGTGCAATATGCGTCATCATTACCACTGGGTCAACGCAAAATGTAGGAATCAGTGGAATGTGTACCGACATTTTGCGTCAAGCGTCAGCACAGGGCCGCGAACGTGGTGTAGAAGACTAAATTCGACGGATCAGGCCTACACTCCCCCAATCCCCTCCAACCGCGCCACAATCTCCTCCACCCCCGGCAGCACCGCGTCCAGCAACACTTCATGGTACGGCATCGGCACATCGCGCGGCGCCAACCGCTCCACCGGCGCCTCAAGAAACCAGAACGCGTCCTGCGCTACAGCAGCCGCCACCTCGGCACCAAACCCCGCCGTCATGTTGTCCTCGTGCACCACAAGACAACGCCCAGTCTTTCGCACCGACGCCAACACGCCCTCGCGGTCCCATGGCGCAATCGTGCGCAAATCCAGCAAGTCCACACTGCCGCCAAACACCGCGACCGCCTTCGCGCAGCGATGTACCATCGCACCCCACGTCACCAGCGTCACGTCACTTCCTTCGCTCACGCGACGCAGCTGGCCAAACGGCAACATGTACTCATCGCCGGGATAACGCGCACTGCCATCACCGGTCATCAGCAACGACCGGTGCTCGAAAAAAATGGTCGGGTTTGCGCCGCGCATCGCGCTGCGCAATAAACCCACCGCGTCGGAGGCGTTGGAGGGCATCGCCACCTGCCAGCCGTACGCGTGTGCAAAACGCACTTCGTCGCTCAGGCTGTGCCACGGGTCGCCAACATCTTTACCAAAACCACCGGGCATCCGCACAACAATCGGCGCGGCAAACCGGTTGGCCGTTCGCCACCGCACCGTCCCACAATTGTTCAACTGTTCGGCTGCAGGATCGGCGTATTTGCGAAACTGAATCTCGGCCACGGGCATCAGTCCAGCGTATGCCATGCCAACCGCGCGGCCGACAATGCCTTCTTCAGACAGGCTGGTATCAAACACACGATCGCCACCGAACTGCTTTTGCAAACCCTCGGTGACGAGATGCACCCCACCTTTGCGACCCACGTCTTCGCCAAACACGAGCACCTTGGGATTCACCGTGAGCTCGTGTCGCAACGTGCGCCTCACGGCCTCGGCAAAGCGCAACGAATCGCCGTCGTCACTCGCAACGTGCGAGCCGCCGAGTGCGTGGCGTTCGCTGCGTGACAATCCGCCAAATGCTTCTGGTGTGTCGTCATTCGCGTCCGCATACACAAACCGCGCGACATGCGCCGCATCCGGCATCGCGCGTGCCCGCGCTGCATCAAGCGCTGCGTTCACATCACGATCAACATCCACCTCAATCGCCGCCCACTCACGGTCGGTCATCAACGCTGGCACGAGATACTCGCGCAACTTTGGCAGCGGATCACGTGTGAGATCATCAGCAATCTCGGCGTCGCTCCGATAACCCTTCTGATTATCGGGACCTGAATGACTCGACAAGCGCGGCACCGTTAGTCGCACGAGCGCAGGCCCGCGATTCGCGCGCACATGCGCCACGGCATCAAACAACAGCCCTGACGCTTCGTGCGGATTGCAACCATCGCCATTGGTCACGCGAAGACTGGTGAACGACGCCAGATTGGCGGCGATGTTGCCACCGGCCGTCTGCAAATCGCCCTTCACTGAAATGCCGAGATCGTTGTCCTCTATATAGAAGAGCATCGGCAGTTTGAGCGTCGTCGCTATCGTCAGCGCCGACCAAAACCCGTTCGTCGCCACCGACGCATCACCGCCACACACCACAGCAATGCTGCCCGCATAACTGGCGTCAACAAGCGTGTCACGATGGTACACAATGGACTGCGCCCAGCCGGCGGTTGGTGTGTACTGCGACCCAACGTCACCAGACACTGGCAACACCACGGGCCCATTCGCAGTTGGCAGGTTGTACACCACGCCAATGTCGCGTCCATCGCTCCACCCACCAGCGCGTCCCAGCGGACTGCCAAACGCATCGGCAAGCGGAGCGCCGAGTGACAACATCAAGGGTCGCGAACGATAGTAGGCACCAGCCGCGTCATGGCGACCGGTGATGAGCGAGCCGAGTATGATTTGCGGCACTTCATGGCCACGTGACGAAAACTGATACAGTACGACGTGATCTTTTGGCACCGCGTTTCGATTGCGATTCGTCGCTTCCTCAATGTCGTCCATGCGCCGCGACACGAGCGCGGTGTACACAATGCGATGCCAGTCGAACCCCGAATGTGGCGTGAGGGGCGAAGCGGCCGCACGCGTGGCGGTACGAGGGGAGCGAGCGGACGACTTGGTTGGCATGGTGGCCGAAATGTGGACGACAAACCCGGCGAATGGGAGACTCACGACGTCAAGACTCCGCTCAGGCATCGCTTCGTGCGAACGCGACGGCGCGAACGCAAGTGCTATCCCCGCTGCCTGCACACGCGCGATACGGTATTTTGCAACATGACGTACACCTTCATTTCCGTGGTCCAGCAGGATGGCGTCCTCGCCATCACGCTCAACCGACCGGATGTGCTCAACAGCTTCACACGCGCGATGGCGCTTGAGGTACAGTCGGCGCTGCAGCACGCCGCGGTTGACGCTACCGTGCGAGCGGTCCTGCTCACCGGTGCCGGACGTGGCTTTTGTGCGGGCCAGGACCTGGCAGAAGCGCTGCCGCAAGGCGATGGGCCCATGCCCGACATCGGCGAATTCGTCAAGGCGAGCTACAACCCGATTATTCGCGCCATCCGCACACTCGAAAAGCCAGTGATCTGCGCCGTGAACGGGATCGCCGCTGGTGCGGGCGCCAATCTCGCGTTCGCCTGTGACATCACGATCGCCGCCGACGAAGCGAGTTTTGTCGAAAGCTTCGCGAAACTTGGGCTCATTCCCGACACGAGCGGGACGTTTTTTGTGCCCCGACTGGTTGGCATGCAACGCGCCACGGGCATGTTCTTTCTGGCCGAAAAGATTCCGGCCGCACAGGCGAAAGCGTGGGGCCTGATCTGGGACACTGTGCCGCTTGCACAGTTGCAGGAGAAGGCGATGGCGTTGGCCACGTCGCTCGCTGCGCAGGCGACGCGCGGCTTCGGGCTCACCAAACGCGCACTCAACGCATCGTTCGCCAACACACTCAACGCGCAGCTCGACGTAGAAGCACAGGCGATGCACGAAGCGGGACGTACTGCGGACTATGAAGAAGGTGTTCGCGCATTTCTTGAGAAACGAAAGCCGGTGTTTCGCGGCGCATGAGCAGTGACGCGCTTGATGTGATCGCCGTTGTTGGTGCGGGCGCGATGGGTGCTGGCATCGCACAAGTCGCCGCGAGCCATGGACATCGCGTATTGCTCGCCGAAGCACAACCGGCCGCACTCACGCGTGCGCGCGACGCGCTTGGCAAGACCATGGACCGCGAAGTCGACAAAGCCCGCCTCACCCGCGACGCCGCAACCGGAATCCTCGCGCGCATCAGCTTCGTTGCTGGCGATTCGGCCGAGGCGCGCGACGGGTTTGCCTCGTGTGGCATGGTGATTGAAGCGATCGTCGAACAGCTGGCCGCCAAACAGGAGCTGTTGCGCACGCTGGAACGTGTGGTCCAGCCCAGTGCAATCATTGCGTCAAACACGTCGTCGCTCTCGATTGCGGCCCTGGCTGGTGCATGCACGCACAGTGATCGCGTGATTGGCGTACACTTCTTCAATCCGGCACCAGTGATGGCGCTGGTGGAGATTGTGCCCGCGCTCACTACGTCCGCTGATATCACCGCACGCACACGCGCACTAGTGGATAGCTGGGGGAAGAAAACCGTTCTCGCGTCCGACACGCCGGGCTTCATCGTCAACCGCATCGCGCGTCCCTTCTACGGTGAAGCCATTCGGCTGCTTGACGAAGGTTTTGCGGATTGCGCCACGATCGACTGGGCGATGCGCGAGATTGGCGGTTTCCGCATGGGCCCGTTCGAGCTCATGGACTTCATCGGCCACGACGTCAACTTTGCTGTCACACGCTCAGTCTTTGACGCCACATTCTACGACGCGCGCTATCGCCCGTCCACCACGCAGCAGCGCCTCGTCGAAAGCGGACTGCTCGGCCGCAAGAGCAAACGCGGCTTCTACGACTATCGTGACGGCGCCGAGCCCGCGCAGCCTACAGGCGACGCAGAGCTCGGACAACAGATTGTCGATCGCATTGTAGCGATGCTGATCAATGAAGCCGTTGAGGCGGTGCATCTGCACATTGCCACACCGGCGGACATCGAACGGTCTATGACTACCGGGGTGAACTATCCCAAGGGACTACTCGCGTGGGGCGACAGTATTGGCGCCGCAACAGTGCTGGCTCGACTTGATGCGCTGCACGCCGAGTATAGGGACGATCGCTATCGGGCAAGTGCGCGGCTGCGACGAATCGTGCGTGATGGCGGCTCGTTGTTATGACGACTCACGCGAACGACAGCGATGACACCGAATCGGCGGCAAGCACTGACGCGCGAGCCATAGCCGTCGTCGACAAGATGATTGCCACTGATGCGTTCTCGCGCTGGCTTGGCATCACGGTTCTCGAAACCGGTGTTGGACATTCGGTGGTTCGCATGACGGTGCGCGAGGAGATGGTGAACGGGTTTGGCACGTCGCACGGCGGCATTGTGTTCTCACTGGCCGACAGCGCATTTGCCTTCGCCACCAACGCGTGGGGGTTTGTCAGCGTTGCTATTGATTGCACGATTAGCTATCCCGCCGCGGTGCGACCGGGCGATGTACTTACGGCCACCGCGACCGAGGAGAGCACAACCAACAAGCTCGCATTCTGCAGCGTGACTGTACGCAATCAGGTGAAC
Source organism: Gemmatimonadaceae bacterium (assembly GCA_043718595.1). Lineage (GTDB taxonomy): Bacteria > Gemmatimonadota > Gemmatimonadetes > Gemmatimonadales > Gemmatimonadaceae > Gemmatimonas. The sequence continues at coordinate 945 of JAYSVL010000256.1, read as the reverse complement.
ACGATAGTCGGTCACTTTCGCGGCACCGTGTACCGCACACCGAAACCGCACTTTCCAACAGTTCCATGACAGCGTTAACCGACGCGTTCATCATTGATGGTGTGCGCACACCGATCGGCAACCTTGGTGGCGCACTCAGTTCGGTTCGTGCCGATGATCTCGGAGCGCACGTGATCCGCGCGTTGCTGGAACGCCATCCTTCACTCGATGCGTCGCACATCGCCGACGTGATCTTGGGGTGCGCCAATCAGGCCGGTGAAGACAATCGCAACGTCGCGCGGATGTCGCTGCTGCTGGCTGGGCTTCCCGTGACTGTGCCCGGCGAAACGGTCAATCGTCTCTGCGCGTCTGGCTTGAGCGCTGTGGCGAATGCGGCGCGCGCCATCAGGTGTGGTGAAGGCGACACCTACATTGCGGGCGGCGTTGAGAGCATGACACGCGCGCCGTACGTGATGTCCAAGGGTTCCAGCGCTTTTGCGCGCGATGTGCAACTCTTCGACACGAGTCTGGGCTGGCGTTTCGTCAACCCGACGCTCAAGGCGAAACATGGTACTGACTCGATGGGCGAGACCGCCGAACATGTGGCGACGCAGTTTGGTGTGACGCGTGCTGATCAGGACGCCTTTGCCGTGCGCTCACAGCAGCGCGCCGCCATCGCCCGCGGCACCGGACGATTTGCCGAAGAGATTGTGCCTGTGGAGATCGCGCAGAAGAAGGGCGCAGCAACACTGGTCACAGACGATGAGTTTTTGCGCCCCGACACGAGCATAGACACACTCGCCAAACTCAAACCAGCGTTTCGCACTGACGGACAGGGTTCAGTCACCGCCGGCAACGCATCCGGGCTCAATGATGGCGCGGCCGCACTGCTTCTCATGACAGCGCGCGCTGCAGCGAGTGCAGGGCTCACGCCGGTTGCGCGTGTGGTCGCCAGTGCGGCTGCAG
>JAYSVL010000255.1:0-2019 GCA_043718595.1 Gemmatimonadaceae bacterium | reverse complement strand
GCCGGCTCGGCCTGGGCAAACGATCTCCTGATCGACGCCCGGTAACTCGGGTTCCGGTTCGGGCATCGTCTCGAGCTGGCACAGGACAAGGGGGCCGTCGCGAATCTCGCGGCGGCCCTTCGTCATTTCGCCTCTTTCGCAGGTGCGCGCGGCGGCAGGCTGTCGAGCCGCTTGTCCAATTGCTGCAGGAGCGCGTACGCAAAGTCGACCGCTGAACGGAAGAACGTTGGATCGACCTTGTCGGCGTCATCGCCGACTTTGTGGTAGTCGGCGTGATCCTCAACGCCGAGATAGAGAAATGGAATGCCCTTGCTATGAAACGCCACATGATCGCTGGAGGAGGTCCAGTCGTCGCCCGGCTTGAGGTCTTTGGTGTCGTGCCCAAACCGCACCGTAATGTCGGCACTCTTGACCGCCGCCTCAGCGAACGGCTTGAGAAACGGATAGTGTGAGGTACCACTCACCCAGAGGGCCTGACCGTCCTGGCGACTGACCATGTCGAGGCTTAGGTCAACGGCGATACGTGAGAGCGGCACCGGCGGCGACGTGACGAACGTCTTTGAGCCGTGCATACCACCCTCTTCATTGTCGAAGAACGCCAACACCACGTCGTGCAGCGGTGGCTCTCGCACGAGGCGTTCGGCGATCGTCAGGAGTGTCACGCACCCCGACGCATCGTCATCGGCGCCATTGAAGACCACGCCGTTACGCACCCCGAGATGATCGTAGTGTGCGCTCAATACAATGGTCGCACCGCCGCTGGAGCGGCCAGGAATACGCGCAACAATGTTTGCGCCGAGTGTGTCCGTCCCTTCTCGCACTGGCAGTTTGACCTCCTGCTCATAACGCTCGCCGATTGGTCGCACGCCCATCGCGGTGAGTTGCCCGACGATCCATCGCCGTGCGCGACGCGACCCCTCCGAGCCGGCGCGCCGACCCTCCATCGAGTCGGCCGACAATGCGGACAGTCGCTGCATCAGTTGCACCGTGGCCCGGTCGGTTGGTGGAGGAAACGCAGACTGCGCCCGCGCAACAATCGATATACCTCCGCTGAGGGCGAGCAGCAGCATGGCAACGTACGTGGCGCGCAGGCAAATACTGTGCATGGGAACTCGGCGAGGAGCGAGGGGGACCGACAACCGCGCGATTATTGGATCCATACACCGGCGCGTCCGGTGAGTCGTGCGCGAACCACGATCGCCGACGCGCTTGAAGTGACGCCGAGAATCTGCACCTCGTTGACGCTGCTGCCGAGCAGGACGCCAATACCGATTGGACCATTCAATAAACGCATCATTTCAAGGCGCACCGAATCCAACTGCGCGCCGAGCGGCACGCGGCCGCCCATCGTTGCCCGTCGCACCGCGCGACCAATGAGCGGCGCTCCGAGGGTTGCCTTGACGCGTGACATCGCGCCCCTGCTGGCCAGTGACCACTGAAGATCATCGAGCTGCAGTTCGCGGACCGCAGAATTCCAGCGCAGTCGCGTTGTCAGCGAGAGGCGACCGCGCATTGCCCCCGAGACATCAAGGTCTACGTGCACCGTATCGAGCGCACCACGCACATGAATACTGTCCACGTGCACGTTGCCCGTTGCTTCAGCAGCAATTAGTTGCGTGGCCCGTCGCTCGATTTCCGCGAACGGCAGCTCCACCGATACTGGAACGTCGAACGTTGGTGGTGCGTCACCGAGGGTGAGTGTCGGTAATGGCTTCACCAGGGGCTGCGGCTTCGCTCCGGCGACGACGCGAGGGCGTGCGTACAACGTGATGGCGGTCAGAAAGCTTGGCCCGTTGCCAACAAGCGGCGCAACGCGCACATCCTGCGGGTCGAGCACAAGCCACAAGGTGTTGAGCGTATCAAGCGCTGTTGGCTCGAGAAAGCTTCGCCACAGTGAGTCGGCGAGCGGTTGCAAATCGGCGACACGTGGAATCGTGGTGTCGGCCAGTCGTCCAAAGTCCGCGAGCTGCCGATCGATCACGCCCTGCAGTGCTTTGGACACATCGACGCCGAGCACGG
>JAYSVL010000254.1:0-2024 GCA_043718595.1 Gemmatimonadaceae bacterium | reverse complement strand
ACGCGCCGTACCAATGCTGGCGCGTCGTGGCGACGATGAGGAATACGGTGCGACGTGGTCACGCTTTCGTCTCGAGTATCAGCGCAACGAACAGTACGATGGCGACGCGCGTACTCGTTCCGCGACATCCGCTGAGATCGTAACGCTGCGCACGACAAAACTCCACACCTTGGGCGCACTAGAGAACAACTGATTGCGTAGATCGCGCCTGAGCGACTTCGTTAATATCCGGCAGCCAAGTCCACGCGGTTGTGCAGCGGATCGCCTCGCCGAAATCGCGCCAGATTTGCGCGAAACAATGCAATCACGTCATCCCAGTGTGACGCACGAAACCCCGCGCAGTGCGGCGACACGACGACATTCGGCATGGCCCAGAGCGCGTCATCACGCGGCAGCGGCTCCTGCGGAAACACATCAAGCACTGCGCCACGCAGCTGGCCGGTACACAACGCATCACGCATCGCCGCGTCGTCCACCAGCGACGCGCGCGCCACGTTCACCAGCACGGCACCACGATTGAGCCGGGCCAGTTGCCCCGCGCCAATCATGCCATGCGTGCTCGCGAGGCCCGGGGCCGCGACAACGAGCACGTCGCACCCGTCAAGGGCATGGTCCAGTTGCGTCGCTGCAAAAACACGTTCGACACCGCGTGACGGTTGCGTCGCGTGGGCCTGCCGACGAACCCCAGTCACGTGCATGCCAAACGCGCTCGCCCGTTCGGCAATGGCCATGCCGATGGAACCCAGACCCACAATGGTCATGCGCTGGCCACTGAGCAACCAGGGCCAGTCGTCGACGAGATCGTTCTGTATCCACGTGCGCTCGCGTTGCGCGTCGAGGGTGCGATTGAACCGTCGCGACAACGTGAGCAGACCCCCCATCACGTGTTCGGCGATGGGCACGTCCTGAATGCCCTTCGAGTTGGTGACGAGTACTGCGGCCGCGTCCAGCGCGTGCAATGGCAACAACCCTTCGACGGCTGCTGCCGGCGAATGCACCCACGCAAGCCGTGGCGCCGCGCCGATGAACTCGGCCTTGAGATGCGGTGTGAACGCAATGTCCACGTCACGCAGCAACTGCCCCGCCTCCTCAAGCGTGCGCGCGCGCGCGAATTCCACGTCGGGCTCAACGAGCGCCAGTCGTTCGGCGTGCGTGTCTGGGATAGACCACGCCTTGACCGGCCACTCAACAAAAATCAGCGCTCGCATTGCCAGAAGCTTGCAGGCTGCCCCTCCGCCACGCCAGCCAAGTGCTGTGGCCGTGCCGCCGGATCGGCGGCGAGCGAATCGCTACGCCGAGAACTGCCGGAGATGGTGGTCGAGGTGTTTCGCCATGAAACGGCTCCAGTCGGCACCAGTCATGTTGCCAAAGGCCGGGCTCCAAGGCCAGATGTCGGTGAGTGGCTTCGCGGTCATCGCGTCGAGCAGTCTGAAACAACGCGCACGCTCGGCCTCGAAGTCATGCTCGCCGGTTGCAACGAGTGCCGGACCGGTCGGCGCACCTTTCGGCCAGGGTAGGTTAAGCACCAGGAACTTGAGCACCCCCCGTGGGAGCGGCGGCAGCTTCCCAACACTGATGGGCATCGTCCCGAGGGCCGATTCCATGGCACGATTGCAATGCCACAACATCTGGCCCACCGTCATGGTGCCCCATCGCCGCACGGCGATGGCTGACAGCGATTGAAGACGGCTGTGAAGTAATCCGATCTCCGCAGGATGATGCATCAGTTTCATGTTGTCGCCGCTTCGTGGGTAAGGTCCCCTCCGAGCAGAGTAACACGGACGGGAGCGACTGGCCACTCTGTCCGACGGTGTCGGACGCCGTCGTGACTTCGCACGCCTTCGTGATGGCGCTATTGTGCCATTTTGAAACCACATCGGCGTCGATGTGCAAATATTCCGGCGAGCGACGTCTCCATGGTGACCTCAACCAGGACGTCCCATGCGCCGACCCGCTTTCCTGCTCACGCTGACTTGTCTGTTGTCTCCTGTCGCCGCCCTCGCCCAGGGGCGCATTCTCTCGCG
>JAYSVL010000253.1:0-2030 GCA_043718595.1 Gemmatimonadaceae bacterium | reverse complement strand
AGAACACGGCGTGTTTGCGAGTTTGACGAACCTTGTTGGTTCGGAAGGCGGCAAACGGTTTTTTGGCACGTCGCTGCTGGTGGGCCCGGGCGGCGATGTGCGCGGTCGGGCGCCGGTGTGGGAGGAGAGTTTCTTGTCGGTCACGATTGACCTTGATGATCTCGTCCGCGCGCGAGCCGATGCCCCGCTGCTCAGTGATTTGCGCGTTGCGTTGCCACACGTGCTCGAAACTATTGATCGCGTACGTGAAGGCGTCGCGGCACCTCTCAAGTATGATGGACCGGAACCGGCGGCGGCGGACCTGCTCACCGGCACGCGCGGATTTTCCACTGGTGAGTATCAAGTGCCGCAGGACGTGCTGGCACTCGCCGATCGCTTTGCGCGTGCGGTGCCCGACGCACTGCCGGTGATTCGTCACGGTGTCGGCGATCAGGGTGGCCCACCACCACTGGCAATCGATGCTGCACTGACCGAAGCGTGGTTGGTGGGCTTTCTGCAAGAGGAAATGTCGCGCAGGGGATTTCGGCGCGCCGTTGTTGGATTGTCTGGCGGTGTAGACTCCGCCGTGACCGCATTCCTGGCGGTTCGTGCGCTCGGCCGAGAGAATGTCGTTGGTGTGCGATTGCCCTATCGCACGTCGAGCAGTGAGTCGCTCGCGCACGCGCAGTTGGTGATTGATGCGTTGGGCATTGAGTCGCGCACGCTTGATATTACGGCGGCCGTTGATGGATACCTGAGTCACGAGGCGGATGCCGATGGCGGGCGACGCGGCAACGTGATGGCTCGTACCCGCATGATCGCGCTGTTTGATCTCTCCGCGCGATACGATGCATTGCCGCTTGGCACCGGCAACAAGACCGAACGCCTCTTTGGCTATTTCACCTGGCATGCGGATGATTCGCCGCCACTCAACCCCATCGGCGACTTGTACAAGACGCAGGTGTGGGCGCTGGCGCGACACCTCGGCGTGCCGCCGGTGATTGTCACCAAGCCCGCGACTGCCGATCTCGTTGTCGGACAGACGGACGAAGCGGATCTCGGCATTAGTTACGCGCGCGCCGACGATATTCTGAACGGACTGCTGCACGGATTTTCACACGAGTCCCTGCGCGCGCGAGGATTTCAGCCGTCGGAACTGGCGTTGGTGAAACGGCGGCTGGACAGCACGCACTGGAAACGACGACCGCCGTCCACGGCATTGGTGAGTCACTCGGGCATCGGCGAATCGTACCTGCGGCCGGTGGACTATTAGTGGCGTTGGATCAGTTGACGACACGCGGCGCTGATTCGTTGGGATAAGAACGGATAAACTGCAATTTTCGTGGGATAGCAACTGATAGGAGCTGATTTTACAAGGATACTGCAACAAACGGCAACCACATCTCTTGTAGTTGCTGCTGCATCCATTCGAATGCACAAGCCAGTTTCGATAGATACAAAGAACAGCAAAACCGTTGTTGTTTGGTTGTTGCTGTATCCGTCTTTGTCAGTTCGTATCCGTTGCTATCCCACGAAAATTGCAGTTTATCCGTTGATATCCCGCAGCGCATTCAACCGGACGCGTGTCTGTCAGCGGTACAGCGCGTTTGGGTCTGCGGTAGCCAACTGCACACACAGGGCCGAAATACGCTCGACCGCCTGCGCGACAAACTGTGCACCTTTCTCAGCGGTGGCCGCGCGCGGATCACCGACGCCCGTGTCCGTGGTCACCTGCGTCCAGCGTCGCGGCAGCCACGCCCATCCCTGTCGCACGCCATCGAACACACTCGCACGCTCGGCGCCGCGCCCCCACGTGTCCGGCGCAGCCACAAGGTGCGGCGCCGCGTGCAACATCGCCGCCGTCTCCAACTCACCCGCGTGATCGCCGGGCTCATCGAACACATCGTGATTGCCCGCTTGCCACCAATTGGCGATCGCGAGCAGGATGCGCGTAGCGGGCTGCAGCTCGCGCACGAGTGCACGAAGTTCGTTACCGCCGTGCGCATTGAGCAGGAGCAGTGCGCGCACGCCATGCGGTTCGAGACTGCGAA
>JAYSVL010000252.1:0-5833 GCA_043718595.1 Gemmatimonadaceae bacterium | reverse complement strand
CCAGCACTACGGCGAGAGTGGTGCCCGCGCATACGGCACGTAAGGCTCGTGGAGACGTACACTTGTTCATGCGGCGGGTTCTCCAACAACTTTAGACGCAGAGGATGTGCAGAGGTACACGGAGAGCGCGGAGGAGAAGCAACAAAATACAAACTTCTTTTGACTTCTTTTCGCTTTTTTGGCAGCCCTCCGCGATACCCTGTGGACCTCTGCCATTCCTCTGCGTCGAATGCTGTTGCAGTTGTGCTTGACCAGTGCGCGTTCAATACCGCTGCAAGTCTTTGGCAGAGATCACGCGACCGCTATAGGTAGATTGGACCTCGCTCAGCAGCTTGTCGTCGGACGCACCGAAGTACAGCTGATGGTACAACAACAGCAACCCCGGTTTCGCCACAGTGGCGATTGCGCCAAGCTGCGCGGCTGAGGTATGCGCTTGCGCGTGATACGGCTGTCGTGCCGCCGGAATCGTTGTGAACCCGGAGTCGGAGTACACTTCGTGGATGAGCACATCGCAGCCGTTGCATTCGCGCGCGATGGCGGGATTCGCCCGGGCGTCACCACTGATGACGATCGTGCGGTCGGGCGTGGTGATGCGGTAACCGAAGGCGTGCTTCCACGCACTATGCGGGACCTCGAACGCGCGCACCGTCACCAGCGCATCCTGATAGACCGTGCCCTCGGCGATTTCGTGTACGACGGCCTTCCAGCCGTTCGCCGACGGTCCTCCCGCACTTGCCATTCGTACGCGAATGTCTTCGACGTTCCCGTCGAGGATGCCTTTCACCAGTCGCTTCGTCCCTGGCGGCCCGAACACCTCTGCCGGCGCATTTCGTCCCTGAATCCACGGCGTGAAGATCACATCGTTCAAACCCATGGTGTGGTCGGAATGCAGATGCGTGAGAAACACGCGGTTGAGCCGCGGCACGCGCAGTCCCGTCACACCATCACGCACGGCCGCCGCCGCTCGACGCACGATGCCCGTGCCTGCGTCAAAGAGATAAGCGGTGCTGTCGACAACAATCGCCACGGCTGGTCCGGACCGATCGGGATCGGGAATTGGTGTTCCGGTGCCGAGCATCACGATGGTGGTGCGCGATGTTTGCGCGGTCGCCGTACGCGCGGCGACAAGGGAAAGCACGAGCAGTGCAGCGTGGACAGTGCGTGTCATGAAAGACGTTGTTTGAGAAACCGGCCCGTGTGCGACGCTTTCGTCGCCGAAATGGCTTCAGGCGTTCCCGTCGCCAGCACCAAGCCGCCGCCGCGTCCACCCTCGGGACCGAGATCCACGATGTAGTCAGCCGATTTGATGACGTCGAGATGATGCTCAATAAGGATCACCGTGTGCCCCGCATCAACAAGTCGTGTGAGTGCATCGAGCAAACGTTCTACGTCGGCCAGGTGCAACCCGGTGGTGGGTTCGTCGAGGATGTACACCGAGTGCTTCGTTCGCTGCAACTTGCCAAGCTCGGTCGCAATCTTGATGCGCTGTGCTTCGCCGCCGGACAATGTCGTCGCCGATTGTCCAAGTGTGAGATAGCCGAGCCCCAACGTGTGGAGCACGTCAATACGGCGCGCGATCGCTGGCTCCGACTTGAAGAACGTCACTGCGTCTTCTACAGACATATTAAGGATGTCGTCGATCGTCTTGCCGCGCACCATCACGTCCAGCGTGTCCGCATTAAATCGCTTGCCCTTGCAACTGCCACAGGTGACTTCCACATCGGGCATAAAGTACATCTGCGTGGTGATGACACCTTCCCCCTGACATTCCTCGCACCGGCCGCCTTTCACGTTGAATGAAAAGCGTCCGGCCTTGTACTCGCGCTCGACGGCGAGCGGTGATGCGGTGAATAGTTCGCGAATCGCGTCGTAGAAACCAATGTACGTGGCGGGGTTGGAGCGCGAGTTTCGTCCAATCGGTGACTGGTCGATGCTGACGACGTGATGCACGTGCCCCATTCCATCGATGCCGTCGTGCGCGCCAGGGAGCGTGCGTGTGTCCTCCAGTTTCTTCCACAGTGCCTTGTACAGGATGTCGTTAACGAGTGTGCTCTTACCCGATCCCGACGCACCGGTAATCGCGACAAGCGTCCCAAGCGGAATGGACACCGTCACATTGCGCAGATTGTTCTCGCGCGCTCCGCGAATGGTGAGCGTGTGCCCGTTGCCCGCGCGACGCACGTTCGGCGTCGCAATCTGTCGCTTTCCCGACAGGAACTGTCCCGTGGGTGACGCCTTGCATTTGAGCACATCGTGAATCGTTCCCTGTACCACAACAGTGCCGCCGTGCACACCGGGACCCGGTCCCATCTCGACAATGTGATCCGCCGCGCGAATGGTGTCTTCGTCATGCTCCACCACGAGCACGGTGTTGCCGATGTCACGCAGGCGTTCCAGCGTGGCAATCATCTTCACGTTGTCTTTCGGATGCAAGCCAATGCTCGGCTCGTCCAGGACATACAACATGCCCATAAGCCCCGAGCCAATCTGCGTTGACAACCGAATGCGCTGTGATTCGCCACCAGAGAGTGTTCCCGATTTGCGATTGAAGCTCAGATAGTCGAGACCAATGCCGAGCAACAGGGACAGCCGTGTGCGAATCTCGTCGAGCACCTGCTTGCCGGCGCCTGCGCCACGTCCGCTGGGCGTGATGGTGCCAAGAAAAGCGTGCAGTTCATCAAAGTTTAGGGCACCAAGGTCGTGTACCGATTTGCCAGCGATGGTGAACAACAAACGCGTGGCCTTTACCCGTGCTCCCTGACAATCGGGACAGGTGCGTTCCACCATCACCTTGTCCAACCACGCTTCCATGCGTGAATCACCTTCGCCGCGTTGCCTGTATCGTCGATACTGGCGTTCAATGCGACGCGCGATCCCGCCAAACCCCACTTCGTGACGGTCCCATTCAGGGCGCTGGTTGCTGGAGTCGGGCGCTGGTTGTGTGCGAAAGCGTTGATCGACGCCGTACAGCAAGGCGTGTTGCGTTGCGTCCGGAAGTTCCTGCCACGGCGTATCGAGCGAGAAGCCGAGGGTTTGCGACATCGTCCACATGATGCGACCGTCCCACGTGTCCGGGTTGTAGCGATAGGCCTCGCGAACAAAACATCCAGTGCGAATCGAGCGACGGGGATCGGGGATAAGCAGCTCGGGATGCGTGAGCTTGTCGACACCGAGCCCGCCGCACGTGCGACACGCAGATTCTGGATTGTTGAACTGAAAATACTCCGGCAGAATGTCGCCGTAGATGAAGTGCTGCGACGCGCTGCATGCTGTGGTAAGGAACTTGGCCAACGCGACCTTTGGCACACCGCCCATCACGTGCAGCTGCAGCAGGCCGTCACCGATCAATAACGCCGACGCGATTGCGGCCTTTACCGCTTTTTCGTTCTTGCGCTGAATCACCACACGATCGACAATCGCGTCGATGCGCTGCACCTTACTTTCGTCGAGCTCCAGCTTTGCCGCGAGGTCAATGGTTGCGCCATCGACAACAACGCGTCGGCATCCTTTCTTGCGCACATCAGTGAACAACACCTCCAACTCTTCCCCGTAGAGCGGGAACAGTGGCGCACGCAGCTCAACATCCGCGCCTGCAGGCAAGGAAAACAAGGATTCAAGAATTTGCGACGCACTCCTACTCGGCACACGTTCACCAGTACGTGGACAATGCGGTTCACCGATCGTCGCGAAGAGCAAGTTCATGTAGCTGGCGACGTCGGTCATGGTGCCAACCGTCGAACGCGGATTGCTGGCGATCGTCTTCTGCTCGATAGAAATCACGGGCGACAAGCCAAACACGAAGTCCACGTCTGGCTTGGTTACCTGTGCGACGAAGCGCTTCGCGTACGACGACAGCGACTCCATGTAGCGGCGTTGCCCCTCGGCATAGATCGTGTCGAAGGCGAGCGATGACTTTCCTGAACCAGAAAGACCGGTGACCACGATCAGCTGATCGCGCGGAATTTCGACAGAGATGTTGCGCAGGTTGTGTACACGTGCCCCCTGCACCGCCACGGTTGTGCGCGGGCTCGCTCGCGGCGCCGTGCGTGCGCTCGCCCGAGAGGCAACGCCTGCAGGTGACGAAGTCTTCGCCGGTTTCTTAGGCTTCATCGGGCGGTGGGGCGCGCCCGGTCGCGCACGGGCGAAGACGTCTTGGTCTGCTTCTTAGAAGTCATCAGGAGGTGGGACGAGTGCGTAGAAGGCAAGTTCCTGCACATCGGCGGTGCTCTTTTTCGTCAGTCGTGTCGTGACTGAGGCGCGCCCGATAATTCCCTGATCGCTCAGGTACTCGCAGGTGCCACTGACATGGCCGACGCCGAGTGTGCGCGTGAAGTGTGCGTCAATTTCGGTACACGATCGTGCTTCACCAGCGGCTTCCAGCCACGCAACAATCGGCGCGCTAAACACCGCGGTGCGTTCGGCAACGTATGCATCCGCGGCCGCGAGAGCGGCGGCGACGGTGTCTCGCGTTTTTGCACCATTGAGCATTCCAACGTAAATGGTGCCGAACAGTTCCGGATTGAGCTTGAGGGCATTGGGCAGCACTTCACGGTCCGCCAGCATGCCATGTGTCATCACTTCAATGCGAGCGAGAGGTGATGCGGCGGCGAGAATCCAGAGCGCCGTGTATTCGAGGTCGCCGCGGGTGATCAGCCACTTGTGCGCTTTATAGAGACACGAGATCGCTTCGGTGACGGCGCCGAGCACCAGGAGCTGCGTGTCGCGATCGCCGAGTGTGCGCATGCGCTCGAGGAGTGGCGCGATGGACTCGTCATGCGAATAGAGCAGCCGTCCCTTGGCGAGGAGTGAGTGCATGAAGGAGTGGGTCATCGCACCGTCGGCCAGTCGTTTGAACTGCGCGCGGGGCATCAGGCTGGCGTGCACATTCACGCCGCTGGCGTCGAGTGAGCGCGAGTCCGCCACGACCAGTTTGTCGTCGCTGGTGATAAGGACGAGATCGATGTCTGACTTGGCCCAGACGGTGTCGTGGGCGAGGCTTCCGCAGAGCATTGCAGCGAGGATGGCGCGGTCGTTGCGCAACCGGTCAACGAGAAGTTGAAGAGCGGCGGTGAAGTGTTCGGCGGTGGCGGAGTTTGGTGTCGCGGGCGGGGTCAGCATTGATGAACGATGCGGCAGCGCAGCGCCATCGTCCATGCACTATCCCCGCGACTGCCACGGCTGTCGGGTCAGACGCGTGCCGTGAATCTGGCGTGCGCTGCAGAATCAGCCTCGTGCAGAAATCGACAACCGTGATCCTATCGCAGCATCCGTGTACGAGCGTCATTGAGCCTTGACAATGTCTGCGTTGTGTCACATTGTGTCACATGACCCCGATTCGTCGAGTTTCAATCCGTGAGTTGCATCAACGGACCGGCATGCTGGTTCGCGAGGCGGCAGCCGTTGGCTATGCGGTGGTGGTGACGGATCGCGGCCGTCCTGTCGCGACGATCGCGCCGTACGCGGAGCCGGATGAACGTGTGCGCTTTCGTGACCGCGTGTTGCTTCCCGAGTTCGCAGCGCTGACGAAAAGGACTATCGACGATTCTGGTCCCGGTATCAGCGACGATCGCGATCGTTTCTAGTGTGCCTCGCACATGCCTATTGCCTTGAACCGCCGGTATTTCGACACCGCGTACGTCGTCAAGTGTTACGTGAACGAGAACGGCAGCGAGTCCGTCAGATCTGTCGCGGAACACACTGACCTGCTCATCACGTCCGATCTGGCACGGGCCGAGTTCGCTGCGGCAGTCCATCGCAAGCGACGCGAGAAATCGTTCACGCGTCGTGAAGCAACTGCGGTGTTGTCGCAATTCGAGGCGGATTGCGCGGTCGG
>JAYSVL010000251.1:0-5837 GCA_043718595.1 Gemmatimonadaceae bacterium | reverse complement strand
GCACAAACAACTGTCGCACGCGCTCGATGTCTTGGGCCGCACTGCGCACCGCAACGCCACCTTGATGAAACCCCGTGCCCGCGTACGCGTGGCCTGCTCGTGTCCATATCGACCAACGCGAGAGATCAGCGGCGACACGATCCGCTTTGGGATCACCGAGTTCCGGTCCACCATGCGCGTGGACGATGAGCATGCCCGTCCACTGTGGCGGGACGGCAAACCAGTAGTACGCACCCAAACTGTCGCGTCCGGAGAGGCAACGACTGCCAGCGGCGACACTCTCCGGGCACGCAGCAGTGCGCGCCGGTACTTGCGCTTGTGCGCCGTAACTCATGGACGCTGCGAGTACGGCCATGGCGCTGATGTAATCGGCCCGTTTGCTCATGTTCTTCCTGGCGGGACCACGCCGGTTGTCTGCGATCGCGCTTGGATATATGACGTCACGCTGCAATACCGCTGCGGAGCCGAGCATTAGCGTAGCGGCTGCAGGCGTTCAAACGCGGGAGAGACTCCCTTCTGCACTACGCCGCCTTTCATGACGAACGCGACACGTCGAAGCGCGTCGATATCGGTGAGTGGATTGCCGTCGACGGCGACAAAGTCCGCGTCGAACGTGGGCGCAATGGTGCCGATGCGATCTTGCATGCCGAGTGCCGTCGCTGCGCGCGACGTGATGGAGAGGATCGCGTCCATTGGTGACTGTCCCGCGATCTTCACCCGATAGATGACTTCTCGCGCGTTCTGTCCATGCGCCCCTGCCGTTGCATCCGTTCCAGCAAGGAGCTTGAGTTTGGGCGTCGTCATTGCCCGTTTGAACATGGCGAGTTTGACCGGGATGCCCTCTTCCATGAACTTGAAGCCAGCCTCGTCATAGTTGCCGATGCCCAGATAGCGTGATTTGTTCTCGATGTAGTTTTGCGTGACGAGTCCGATGTTTGGCTCGAAGAACGTGCCGCGTTCAGCCATCAGGGTGAGTTCGGCGATTGTTGCCTGACTGCCATGCGTGATCGCAAAGCAACCGGCGAGCGTTGCGGCGCGCACCGCAGACGCAGCATGGGCGTGCACCCAACTGCGCTTGCCGAGAGCCCTTGCTTCACTGCATGCGGCGCTGATTTGTGCGTCAGAGAGAGTCTGCCCACCGCCTTCACGAATACTCTTGCTGGCGAAGATCTTGATCAGGTCGGCGCCCATGGCCACCTGTCGTCGCACCCACGCGCGTACTTGTTTCGGTGTGCGCGAAGTGTCGCTGAACGATCCCATTGAGGTGATAATCCGCGGCCCGACTGCGTCGCCGCGCGCGATGAGTGTGCGAAGCGCGGTGTCGCTCGCGGCGCCCAGGGACTGCACAGTGGTGAATCCGGCGGCCAGTGTGACGTAGGCGTTGTCAGTGGCAGCGCGCAGCCGTTGCAGCGCCGTCTCACCCTGATTCTGGGCGCGTCCGTCGGAGCCAAAGTGCGAGTCGATATGAACGTGCGTGTCGATGAAACCTGGCAGCACGGTGTACTTGTTCAGGTCGTACGCAATGGGCGTCCCCGGAGCGTAGGGTGACACACCTTCCACTCGACCGCCGCGCACTGTGATGACGACATTGCGCCTCACGCCGCCGCGACCGTCGATTAGCGTGCCGGCCCGAATAGTGATCGCGGGCAGCGGCTGCGCAGCTGTAGCGGCGCCAACGCAGACGGTGTCGACGATGACGCACATCGCGATCGTAGCAGCGATGACGGGTGGGCGGCGTTGCATGCGTCGTCTCCTGTGGGTTGTCCGATCGGACCTGTCCCGTGACGCTACGTGCTCGCCCAGTCGACCGAAAGCCCAGCCGACATCGCGCCCGGATTGCTCAGCCGTGTCCAAGCGGATGCAGCGCGCGTACATTTGCGGTGTCTCACTGGAGGTGCGGTCATGACGGACGGCAGGCTGATGGAGGAGATTCAGGAAGCGCTGGTCGACCACTATTCGATCGAGCGCGAGTTGCCGCGCGGTGGCATGTCGCGCGTATTCGTGGCGACCGAGAATGCACTGCGTCGTCGCGTCGTCATCAAGGTCCTGGCGCCCGAGCTGGCGGCATCGCTGTCGGCCGAGCGATTTAAGCGGGAGATATCGCTGGCCGCGCGACTCCAACATCCGCACATCGTGCCGTTGCTGTCGGCCGGACTGGCAGGTTCGCATCTCTACTACACGATGCCGTTCGTCGAGGGCGAGTCGCTTCGCCAGCGCATGGTTCGTGAGCGCCCGATGGCTTTCGCAGACATCATCGAGATCATCGAGCAGGTGGCGGGCGCGCTCGGCTACGCGCACGCCGAAGGCATCGTGCATCGCGACATCAAGCCCGAGAACGTGATGTTTTTTCACGGACAAGCGGTGGTGCTCGATTTCGGAATCGGCAAGGCGCTGATCAGCGCGTCAACGTCGGAGACCGAAGCGGAGATCCTGCACATCACGCAAGCCGGTATTAGCCTTGGCACGCCGACGTACATCGCACCGGAACAGGCGGCGAGCGATCCGGCACTCGACCATCGGGCGGACTTGTACGCGCTTGGCGTTGTTGCATACGAGATGATCACTGGACATCCGCCGTTTGCTGGCCGATCGCCGCCAGCGGTGATTCAGGCGCACGCAAATCAGCCGCCTCCCCCATTCGCGTCTCGTCGTGGGGATGTGCCGAAGCATCTCGCGACCATCGTGATGCGGACGCTCGAAAAGCGCCCTGCGGACCGACCGGCAACGGGTGAAGAAATTGTGAAGGCGCTGAACGCGGCCAACGTGCCGCGACATTCAGGCGGCGGGCCGGTTGTCGAGACACTCGCCAATGCGCCGCTGTGGGTGCCGTGGGCCATTGCCGGCGCATCAACGGTGATTGCGCTTGTGCTCGCGGTCTTGTACGCGACGCGCTAGCGCGCACTCGCGCAGCGAGCGTAGAACCACCGCAGCCATCTCTGGTCGATACGTTTTTGCACGACGACCATCAAACAAGCCGACTTCGTGCAGTCGATTGCCGACGCTACGATCTCCTTATCGATCCCTCGGCAGTAAGCGCGGCGCACCCTGCAACACCAGCGCGCCGAAATGCCGCATATCGAGCGTGGCAATGTCCGCACCCATTCGTTCGGCCGTCGCGGCCACCGTCGCATCCACCAAGCCCAGACGCAAATCGCGGTATTGCGCGCACAAGGCATGCGCGCGAATCAAGTCCTCCTCGTCACCCCACGCGACGGCAAAAGTGGCCATCGCCAAATCCTCCAGGAACGCCCGCTGCGACGGCACACTCACATGCGTCCCCAGCATGTAGTCCACTTCGGGGAGTATGGACCATGGCAACACCCACTCGTTCGGTGCCGATTCGTAAAGCGCCAGCACACTTTTGTGATGCTTGTCGTCAGCGTCGATGAGCGCCAGCACGGCGCTCGTGTCCGCGACAATCACAACTCGCCAAAACCCGGTAGCAACTCGTCCACGCGCTCCGACACATCACCACGACCGCTGCGCGCCGAGCCGATGCTGGACGGGCGTGCCGTGCTTGACCGAGCCACGACATACAGCGCCACCGCCTCGCGCACGAGCTGAGCGGACGGGCGCTTCTGGCTTCGGGCCAGCGCCTGCAAACGGCGGTAGTCTACTCCGTCGAGGTAGACGGTCGTCTTGATATTCTCTGGCATATGGTTACCATATATGTCAATCTGTTCGCCGTCAAGGGGTTCGGCCTCAGCCGCACGATCACTCGGTCATCGTTCTGATGCTCGCGCCGATCTTTTTGGCGAGCCGTGCGTCTGCAGGCACGCGACGATGCTACTCGATCACGCGACAGATGGTGCTGTTCGCCGTGGAACGTTGGAAAGAGTCTCGAATGCAACAGAGCAAGGCCGGCGTGGTGAACAAGGACTATCGGGCGCAGAAGTCCATGCTGCCCAAGATCGACAAGGGGGAGGTGCTGCTGACGGATGTCCGGTCGAACACGCGCGAGCGGTTTGCAGCGGAGTTGGCGGGAGTCCAGTAGGCGTGCTGCGAGCTTTCGCTCAATGTTGTCGCGGTGCGTCGGCAGCGGTCCGAGGAGAGGCATGCTCGACGGGTAGCGCTCCGCGCGAATGGGCAGCATCGTTTGCATGCCAGCGCGCGTTACTCATCGCACGTCCTGCAGCGCTTCATGGCCCCAACTGCGCCTTGCCATGAATGAGCCAACCCACCTCCGGCGAGAACCCACAGTGTCCTCCCCTGCTATCACCAAACCCCACGCGCTCCCCGTGGCCCTGACGGCGTCGCACGGAAAGCCGAAGTATCCGGGCATCCGGGTTACCTGCAGCGGCAATATTCTCGTCACGCAATACGTCGAGACCCGCGTCACCGAGGGCGGCGTGTTCTATCCCATCACGCCGTCCACCGAAGGCGGTGAGATCTATCAGGCGGCGTACGCGTCGGGAGAGCTCAATGTCTGGGGACAGCAGAAGGTCGCCGTGGAGACCGAGGGCGAACACGCGGCGCAGGGTGGCGCGACGGCATACGCGGTCACCGGTCGGCGCACGGTCAATTTCACCTCGGGACAGGGCATCGCCTACGCGATGGAACAGTACTACCACGCGCCGGGCAAGTTGTCGACGATGGTGCTGCAAGTCGGTGCACGCGCGCTCACCAAGCATGCGCTGAATGTCCATTGCGGCCACGACGACTTCTACGCCGCGCTCGATACCGGCTGGATCATGTTGATGGCCAGGGATGCGCAACAGGCGGCCGACCAGGGGCTCATTCTGCGGAAAGTCGCCGAACTTGCGCTCAACCCTGGTATGAACATCCAGGACGGCATGCTCACGACACATAGTGAGCGGATGTACCTCGCGCCCGAAGCCGAATTTCTTCGTGAGTTTCTGGGCGCCGCCGACGAACAGATCGGCTGCCCAACGTCGGCCCAGCGCGAACTCTTCGGTCCGACACGTCGACGCGTCCCGCAGATGATGGACTTGAAGAACCCGGTGCTGCTCGGTCCGGTGCAGAATCAGGAACATCACATGAATGGCGCGGTCGCGCGCCGCAACAACTTCAACGAACAGATCCTGCCGATGCTTGGCGACGTCTACGAGGAGTTTGCGCAGCTCACGGGTCGTCACTACGGATTCGTCACCGAGTACAAGACCGCTGACGCCGACACGGTCTTCGTATCACTTGGTTGCGCGGCCGAGAATATCGAAGCCGCCTGCGACTACATTCGCGACCAGCGCAACGGCAAAGTGGGTTCGATCCATATCAACGTCATCCGGCCGTTTCCGGAAGACGCCGTGATCAATGCGCTGCGCGGCAAGAAGCACGTCATCATCCTCGAACGCACGGACGAAGGGCTGGCCGGCGATAATCCGCTCACCCGCGACATTCGGGTCGCACTCGGCAAGGCCAACGAAGCCGCGAGGTTTGGTGGGGTACATCCGGCGCTCACGCCAGAAGAAACGCCGCGCCTGTTTCGCGGCGCGTACGGTATTGGTTCGCGTGACTTCCGCCCCGAGCACATTATCGGCGCCTACGAGTTCGCAACTGGGGTGTCGCGCCGAACAGACGGACGCAGTGCAG
This sequence comes from Gemmatimonadaceae bacterium, assembly GCA_043718595.1. GTDB lineage: Bacteria > Gemmatimonadota > Gemmatimonadetes > Gemmatimonadales > Gemmatimonadaceae > Gemmatimonas. Next base: position 287 of record JAYSVL010000251.1, on the reverse strand, counting down.
ACGACGGCGAGTCGTACTTTGTGCTGGGTGTCGATCATCCGTACGCCGTTATTAGCAAAGACACACCATCGCTGCTGCCGGAAGGCGCCATCGCCGTGCGCTTTCATTCCATTGGCGGCTGGGGGATGATCACCACCGGCAAGAATCTCGGCTCGATCATCGGCGACTTCGGCCAATTCATTTCGGAACAGCATCCCACGTACGACGCCGACGGCACGCTTGAAGACAAGCTGTTCGTCATGGCCAACCCGAAGTATGGGTCGGAGAAAAAGGGAGCACCGACCAAC
>JAYSVL010000026.1:0-2858 GCA_043718595.1 Gemmatimonadaceae bacterium | reverse complement strand
ATCGATGGCGATGTTGCTGCGCCATACTTGCGAAAACTTGTAGTCAGGCGAGGTGACGTTGAGCTCATACGTCGCGGCCGGCGCACCGGTCACGGTGGTGGGCTTGTACGTCTCGGGATTGGGATTGAACGGTCGTGCGGTGGTGTTGTCCAGTTGATCGAATCCCGTCAGTACGCCGGTGTTGCCCAACTGGTTGGAGATCCACACATACGGCGGTGTTCCGCTGAAAATGCCGGTGCCGCCACGAATTACCGTACGACGATCACCCTGCACATCCCAGTTAAAGCCGACACGCGGTGAGAGCAGGAGGTTCGCGTTGGGCAACTTCCCCGTGTTGTACTGCACTGCCGCGCCCGTCTGATCGCGGAACGTGAGCGCATTGGCGAGCGGATTATTAAATGCCGTGTTCTCAAACTGTGGCAAGTCGACCCGGACACCGAGCGTCAGTCGTAGACGGTTGGTCGTCCGCCACTCGTCTTGTACATACGCGCCATAGGTGTTCACGCGCAACGGCTGAATCGGTGCCGTGAGTCCCGGAATGTTGTTGTAGCGAACCTGAAATCGGGCCAACGTGACGGGGGACACCCGGCGCGTGGGGTTGGCAATGAAATCGTTCGCGTCGCGATAGAAGTCGTCGAGTGAGTTGTAGACGTACGAGCTCTGCAACCCTGGCGAAAACCCATTGTCCGACTTGTAACGCTGCGCGGTCACGCCGAGTGTGATGTCGTGCTTGTCGGTGTAAATGGTGAGGTTGTCCTGAAACTGCAGTGTGTTGTACCGCAACACGTTGTTCGGCGTAAACGGCTCAAAGCCAAACGACAGATAGTTGGTGCCGTTGTTGATGATGTCGACCAGCGGAAACAGCGTGCCCTTGGACTCGCGACTTTCATTGTTCTTCGTGTACCCGGCGATGATCTGGTTCGACATGTTCGAACCCACTTGCGAATTCAGCTCGCCAATATACGAGTTGATGTTCTCCAGAATCGCGTACCCGGAGTTTTGAAAACTCATCGAGTTCAAATTGTCGCGACGATTGCCCAGGGTGCCGAGCGCGTTGGAGTTGGAGATTGGGTTGTCCGACTTTGACGTGAGTTGACTGTAGCGAAAGCTGAACTTGTTCCGGTCGCTGACGTTCCAGTCCAGCTTGGCGATGTAGCGCGACGACGGCACAACAAGGTTGAACGCCTGTGCCGGTCCGGTGCTGTAGTTGAACTTGGTCTGCAGAAATGAGCTCAGCGCATCGATGTCGGACTGCAAAACACGCGTGGTGTTGCCAGTGATCGCCTGCCCGCCCGTATTGGCAACAAAACTCGTCGCGGGTTGCGCGAGATCGTCGGTTTCGTAGTCAGCAAAGAAGAACAGTTTGTTCTTGATGATCGGGCCGCTGATGTAACCGCCTGGCTGCGTGAACTTGAACCTGCCTTTATTGAAAAACACTCCAGCCGTGCTGTCGCCCACCAGTCCTTGATTGCGCGTGGTGTAGTAGAGTGATCCCTTGAACTCGTTACCACCACTTTTTGTCACGGCGTTCACACCTGCACCGGTAAAGCCACCCTGCCGCACGTCAAACGGGGCGATGTTCACCTGCAATTGTTCGATCGCATCGATGGGAATCGGTGATACGCCCGTGCGACCGCCGGGCTGACCGGACAAGCCGAACGAATTGTTGAATGCAGAACCGTCAAGCGTGAAGTTGTTGAGCCGGTTGTCTTGCCCGGCAAACGACGAACCTGAGGACTGCGGCGTGAGTCGGGTAAAATCGGTGATGGTACGACCGATCGTGGGGAACGCTGCCAGCGCTTCTTTCGGAATAGTCGTGGACGCGCCAGTAATGCGAGAGCTAAGGGCTCCGCCAGTTGCCGTGACCTGCACACCAGTCAGCGTGACCACGGCGCTCTTCATATCAAACGGCACGTCGGTTGACGAGCCAAGCGTCACTTCCAGGCCTGCTTGCGAACTCCGCTCAAAGCCGAGCGCGACGGACGTCACCGTGTAGGGTCCACCGACACGCACCGCCGGAATAAGGAATCGTCCATCGGCGCGCGACACGGCTTGGTACGTCGTGCCGGACGGTTGGTGCACCGCGACAACTCGCGCCGTGGCCACCGGACCGTTGGGTCCTCGCACGGTGCCAGTGATTGAACCGGTCGTCACCTGAGCGCTGAGCGCGGGCGCGAAAGCTGCCGTGAACGTCGCGAACAACATCGCAAGGCGCGTTACGCCTCGGAGAAACTTTGTCATCCTGAATCCTCGGAAATTGAAACCGTCAAAAGTCGACTCGCTCCCGCCGTCTGCAAACAACCATGCGAACCGCCGCACACGCAGCGGCCGCGAACCGCCGTGACACGAGGGTTACACGGTCGTGCTCCCTACGCTACGCCGCGACCGCGGCGACCAACCGTCAGATAAAATACCGGAATCCCCAGCGCGATCACACCGAGGACACCCAGTGTTCCCCAGCGCTGACCAGGATCGATCAGGGCGTTGGCGATGAGAAACAGTGTCGCCAGACAGAACAACGCCGGCACGATCGGGTAGCCCGGCACACGAACCGGTGGATTCCAGTTCGCGCGACGGCGCAGGGGGAAAATCGCGCCGATGCTTAAAATGTAGAAAACGAGCGACGCCGTGACGAAGATGTCGGCCAGCTGCTCAAACGACCGCAGCAACACGAATCCGATCCCAATGGCCGCGGCGAGCGAGATCGCGACGTACGGCGTTTTGTACACAGGGTGGATGCGCGCCACCTGCCGAAAGAAGAGCCCGTCGTCAGCCATCGCGAAGAAAATACGCGGCCCGGTGAGCAGCGACCCGTTGACCGAGCCAAACGTGGACAGCAGCACAGTGATCGACACCAG
>JAYSVL010000250.1:0-5847 GCA_043718595.1 Gemmatimonadaceae bacterium | reverse complement strand
GCCCGAAAGACCGCTCCGCCCAAGCCGCGCGCGTGATCTCGATGCTGTTCGCGGCGTCGTCGGTGAAGGCCGCTTCGAGCATCGCCGCATAGCCGTCGACAAACTGGCGCGCGGGTTGCGCTCAGGTCTGTAGTCTCAGTGCTGGCAATGCCTTGCATTATTAAAGTCTATGTTTAGTATTGCGCGGTATGAAAAGAGACTACGCTAACCTGCTTGGTGAGTATCTCACCACCTTCCCCTGCGTAGCAATTTTGGGTGTTCGCCAGTGCGGCAAAACTACACTACTAAAACAATTACCGGAGAGTTGGCGCCAATTTGATATGGAGCGACGGGCGGACTATGCACTTGTCGCCAGTGACCCTGACACTTTCCTACGTCTGAACCCTCGACACGTTGCCATCGACGAAGCCCAGCTCCTTCCAGAGCTGTTCTCAGCGCTGCGAGTGGCCATCGATGACAACCGTACTGAAAATGGTCGTTTCGTCGTCACGGGATCCAGTTCGCCGACCCTCGTGCGATCCCTCAGCGAAAGCCTGGCTGGACGGGTGGCTATCATCGAGATGGCACCATTCTCCTGGGCTGAGGTGACGGAAACCGGAGGCGCCGATTCGTTCCTCAAGCGCTTGCCTGATCGGCACGCCACACCACGGGAACTGATGGACGGCCTTGCGCCGCGCGGCTCTGAGCGCCTGCTCCACGACTACTGGTTTGCTGGCGGATTTCCGCAGCCGTGGCTCAAAGCCTCGGCCACGTTTCGCAGTCGATGGATCGAGCAATACATCCAAACGTACCTGCTGCGTGACGTGCAACGGCTCTTCCCGGGCCTCGACGATGTACGTTTCCGGCGCTTCCTCGAAATGCTTGGGGGACTGTCTGGGCGTGTGCTCAATATCGCTGAGGTGGGTCGCGCACTCGGCGTATCTCCACCAACCGCGCGAGACTATTTCGAGATCGCGCACGGGACCTTCGTTTGGCGCACGATCCCGGCGTATTCGCGAAACGTGATGAAGCGAGTGGTGAAACATCCGCGAGGCTACCTGCGGGATACCGGGCTGCTGCACGCATTGCTGCGCGTGCCCGATCTCGATGCGCTGCGCAGTCATCCGCAGGCCGGCGCCTCATGGGAGGGCATGGTCGTGGAAGAGATCATTCGTCAACTCAATGCGACCGGAGCGGCGTTCGAGTATTCGTACTATCGCACCGGAGCAGGCGCCGAGGTGGATCTGATCATCGACGCGAGTTTCGGGCGGGTGGCGTTCGAGATCAAGTACTCGTCCACGGTCGGACCGCGAGATGTGCGTGCGCTGCGCGATTTCGTCAGAGAGCAGGATGCGCGGGTCGGTGTGGTCATCAACAATGACATCGTGCCGCGGCAGTACGACGACAAGATCATTGGACTGCCGATGGCGTGGCTTTGACAGCGGATCAAGCCCAGGAAGGGAAGTGCGTCTTCCGACATCTCGAGACCAAGCCAGTCTGACACTTCGCTCCTGAGAGATGCTCGACGTGCTGTCGCCGGAGTGCAAGCGCGCGTCGTAGCAGTTCAGAAAACGCGCAGGTTGAAATAACGTTTCGGATTCTTCTGGATATCGGCGACGAGTGCGCGCAATTCGCTCACCAGTGAGTCGCTGTGCTGATAGAGTCGCGGGTTGTTGACCAGTTGTCCGAGCGTGCCATCGCCACGGTTCACTTTCGCAAACACCGAATCTGCGCGTAACACCACGCGTTGCAGTTGTGCGTCGGTTTTCGATAGTCCTGATGCTACTTCACGCAACTGCGTTGCTGCCGCCACGAGTTCCTTCGCCGCCGTTTGTGAGTTGGCAACGATCGTCTGCAGTTCGCCAAGTGACGTGGCAGAATCGACACGACTCGAGAAGCGACTGAGGTTCGCGCTCGCCACATTCACCGTGCGCAGTCCCCGCTGCACATCTACGCTAATCACATCGAGGTTCTTCGATTGCACACGCACCGTGCGCGCGAGCTCCGCGGACAACAGCACGAAATTGCGGATCGATTCGCGCAGCTCTTTCGCCGCCGTGTCGTTCAACGCCACTTGCACACGATCCGACACTTTTGCGACGTCTCCTGCGATACGCCCCGCAACTGAGGTGAGCAGCGCGATATCGGGCAGCACGGCCCCGGCCAACGTGTCACCGGTCGTGTGCGCTTCCACAAGTGCGGCGCGCAACTCGCGATCGGCCGGCACACCGTTCGCATCGGCCACGGTCACTTGCCATTCACCAAACAAACTCGACGCCACGATGAGCACCACCGGTTCCGCAGGCAACGCTGTTGCGCGATCGATGCTCAACGTGAGCACGACCCAGCCGCGCTCCCCAAGCGTGATTGCTTCCACCTGGCCCGAGCGTACGCCTCGAATGACCACAGGGTTACCAACGGCGACACCACCAACGTCACGCGCGCGCGCCACCACGCGCTGCGTCTTGCCGCCGAGTCCGGATTGCTTGAGCCACAGGACGGCGACGATCACCAGCACCGACGCGAGCAGCACGGTTGCGCCGACGAGGAAGTCATTGTTGCGTCGCTCGGTGGGCATACGCTTGAGCCTAACGCAGCGTACGCCCGCTGAGCCAGACCAGCGCCCAGAAGGCGTCGAGCACGAGAATCATCACCGCCGAGAGCACAACAGCACGCGTGGCATTGCGACCAACACCTTGCGCGCCGCCGCTTGTCGTCAGCCCAGCGCGACAGCCAATGAGTGAGACGGCCGCACCAAAACTTGCCGCTTTCACCAGACCATAACGCACGTCGAAGTCGACGAAGAAGATGCGCACCCCTTTGAGAAACTGCGGCGTGGTGACGTCAAGCAGTCCAATCGCCGCCAGCCAACCGGCCGCTACTCCAACGATCATGGCGACGCCAACAACCACCGGAAACATCAACGTCGACGCAAGCACACGTGGCACGACGAGATAACTCATCGGGTCAAAGGTCAGCGTCTCCAGTGCATCAATCTGTTCCGTCACCCGCATCGTCCCCAACTCGGCGGCGATGTTCGCGCCCACACGTCCGGCGAGCGCGAGACCGGTGAGCACGGGAGCGAGTTCGAGCGTGACGGTTTTCTGCACGAGCGTGCCGACAAAGTACGGTGGCACGAGGTCGCCGACGGAGTAACTCGCGAGCATGGCGAGCACGATGCCGGTGAAAATGGCAATGAAGATGCCGATGGGGAGCGAGGCCACGCCGAGGGTTCGGGCGTGCAACGTGAACTCAGGCTGCCAACTTGCAAAGTCTCGTGCGGAGCGGGCGACATCGAGCACGAAGTGGGTACCGGCGCCGATCGTTTCAGCCAAACGACGCAGTCCCGCGCCAATCGCCGTGACGAACTGCACGACGCGCGAATCATCCGGTTGTGTGTGTAACGTCACGCCCACATGACCCACAATCCGGTAGCGGTCGCCGCCGCCAACACGCACAGTCCGGCAGCGACGCGCACGCGAAACCGGGGCGCGCCAAGTGTGAACGCAACGCCGATCTTGAGCGCGCTGTTGGACAGGATGCCGATGCCGAGTGCGCGTGCCGCAACCGTGGTGAACTGCGGATCACTGGCGAGGCGTGTCATGGATAACGTGAGTGCGTCCATGTCCGTGAGGCCGAGCAGTGCGGCCGACGCCAACACGCCGGGCGCGCCCGCGCGTTGCTGAACAAAGGCAATTACAAACAACACCGCCTGGAAGGCCGCCGCCATCTGCAGCGACGTTGCAAGCGCGAGTGGATTCTGTAAGCTGTCGCGCGTCTGCGCTGCCGTGAACTCACTGCGCGTGCTCGGCCCGTCCTCCGTTGACTCGGCGACTTGCTGAGGTATGTCCGGCCTTCGTGCGTTCGCGGGAGACGGCACTGTGCGCGCGCGCCAGAGCGCGCGAGCGACGAGCAGCGTTCCGATCACGAACGGTGGTACAAGCACCGGCAACGCAGCGATCGCGACGGCTGGACGGAGCAGTGCCGTCACAAGTGCGATACGAGGCAGCAACATCGTGCACGCGGCAATCACACCGAGGGCCAGCGGTTGCGAGAAGTCTGGCTCGCTCCGACTGCGTCGACTGAAATTGAGCGTCACTGCGGTGGACGAGACCGCACCGCCGAGCAGCCCCGTTACTACGAGTCCTCGCGCCTCACCGATCACTCGGCGCGCGACATAGCCCAGAAAATTCAACGCAGAAAAGAGCAACACCACAATCCAGAGCGCACGCGGTTCGAACGCGCCCCACGGACCGTACGAGCCACCGGGCAGCAGGGGCAGGACTACCAGCGCAAGCACCGCGAACTGCGCTGCTGCACGCACCTCGACGTCCCCAACTTCGTGCAGCGCCCGGTGTATCGCCGATTTTTCCGCAAGCAGCAGAAACAGCAGGGCCGCCGCGGAGCTGGCGATGGTACGATGTCCCGTGCCTGCGGCAAATCCCAGGGCGACGACGACAATCGCCGCAACTTCGGTCGTGCCGTCGGTGGTGGTCTCGGGTCGTCGCATCGCCGAGACATAGGCAGCGACCGGGAACAGCGCCGCTGCTGCGACGAACGCGACCGCCGGCACGACCAGCCCGTCGCGATGGAACCAGCCGGCGAACCCGCCGATCGCACCGAGCATACCAAACGTGCGGAGCCCAGCGAATCGACCGTCTGAGCCCCTCGTGTGCCCCGACCATTCACGCTCGGAACCGATTGCCAAGCCAATCAGCGCGGCAATGACGAGGTCGAGAACGATGGGCAAGTCGGTCATGACGTGAAGGTTACCGCGTGTCATGACATTGGGCGCTGGGGCACCGTTGACTTCCTGTGGGGACTATTGTATCCATATATCCGGCTATACGGATATGACATCAACTCGCCTCTCCATCCATGACCGGCTCGCTGAGCTGGCCGACGCTACCCGGTGTCGGCTGCTGCTGGCAATCGAGCGGCAGGAGCTCACGGTGGGGGAGTTGGCAGCCGCCTTGCAACTGCCACAAAGCACGGTGAGTCGGCACCTGCGCATTCTGTCGGACGAAGGTTGGGCCACCTCACGCGCCGACGGTGCGAGTCGATGGTATCGCCTGTCGCCCACGCTCGACGACGAATCGCGCGCGCTGTGGGCGCTGGTTCGCGAACCGATGGGCACCACCGCCTCGGCGTCTCAGGACGTTGCCCGCCTGAACGCGGTGCTGCTCCAGCGACGGTCTCGCAGCGAGGCGTTTTTTGCCAGTGCGAGCGCCGAATGGGACGCCACGCGGGCCACGCTCTTTGGGGCGCGCGCTGATCTGTCAGCAGCACTCGGCTTGCTGGATCCGTCGATGGTGGTGGGCGATTTTGGATGCGGCACCGGCGCGTTGTCCTCGGCTCTGGCACCGCATGTGGCGCACGTCCACGCCATCGACGCGTCGCCGGAAATGCTTGATGCGGCGCGCGAGAGACTACACGGTTTTGCCAACGTGACGATCGCCGAGGGCGCACTTGAATCGTTGCCACTGCCTGGCGCGTCTATAGATGCTGCGGTTTTGCTGCTGGTGCTGCACCATGTCGCCGACCCGGCACGCGCGCTCGCGGATGTGCGACGCGTGCTGCGCCCGAACGGTCGGGTGTTGGTGGCGGACATGCGCGCGCATGCGAAGGAAGAATACCGCCAGCAGATGGGGCACATCTGGCTGGGATTTGATGAGCAGATGATGGGCACGATGTTGTACGACGCCGGATTTACTGGCGTGCGTTATGTCCCGATGCCGGTTGATCCACTCGCGACCGGTCCGGCGTTGTTCACCGCAACAGCTCTCCGTAGCTGAATCCGACTCCTCCTCCGAGACACCTGACGATGGCAACAGCAGTGATGACCGAACATGGCGTGGCAACTTTGGA
>JAYSVL010000249.1:0-5855 GCA_043718595.1 Gemmatimonadaceae bacterium | reverse complement strand
GCAATTCGCAGTCGTAGTAGTCGACGTTCTCGAGCGAGCGGGCGAGCACCGTTTTGCCCGCGCGACGCACGCCCTGCAGCCAGCAGATCGGGCGGTGTTCCCATGCGTCGACAACTCGGTTGGCCCACGCTGTCCGCTGATTCATGCCAGTAGTTTAGCGTTTAGTCATACCAAACGCAATTCTAATTGCGTTTGGTAATCGTCGGGAACGACCCATCGACGACGAACTGCACGGCCACCTGCGGCGCCGTGTTCACCACCAGCTGCAGCACATCGGGCCGCGCATAGTGCCCTACCGCGTCAAAATCGAGTTTCGCGCGCGCAATCGCGGCAAGATCAATCTCGGCCGTCAGAATCGTCTCGCCCGCGTAGTTCGGGCCCGCGAGCACACGCCCGAGTGGATCGACGATGCAGCTGCCGCCCGCTGAATACACCGTGTCGGGATCGTTGCCCATTTTTGTCGGATAGTCGTCCGGATAATCGCGGCGCAAACAGTATTGGTTAGCCGACAGCACAAAGCAGCGACCTTCCATCGCGATGTGGCGCACGGTTGGTAACCAGCTCTCGCGTGCGTCCGCCGTGGGCGCGCAATACACCTCAATGCCCTGCCCATACATCGCCACGCGCAGCAACGGCATGTAGTTCTCCCAGCAAATCACAGCGCCAATGCGGCCGCGCGTCGTGGCGAGCACAGGCAGTGTCGATCCATCGCCATATCCCCACACCAAACGCTCAAGCGCCGTTGGCATGAGCTTGCGGTGTTTGCCCAGATACGTACCGTCGGGCGCGAAGAAGAGCGCGGTACAATACAGAGTGCCGCCGTCGCGTTCGATCACACCGATCACCAGATGCAGGTCGTTGGCCTTGGCGATGTCGCCGAGTCGCGTGACCGCGGGCCCCGGCACATCAATCGCACTCTCCCAGTAGCGACGAAACTGCTCGCGCCCCTCGTCACTCCGCGAACCAACAAGCGCGCCGAAGTCGAGGCCGCGCGGATACGCCGAGATGAACGCTTCCGGAAACAGCGCAACTTTGACGCCCGCTCGTGCGCAGTCGGCGCACAGGTCAGCCACTTTGTCGAGCGAACGCGCAACATCGAACGTTACTGGCGCGGCCTGCACCACGGCGGCGATGTAGGGTGCGGGAACGTCAGGCAGGTATGCGCCCGGCGACGCGACATTGGTTGCGGAGTTGATGATGGACATGCCGAACAATATGCGCACAGCGAACACATCGACATCACGGACTGTGGCCGCTGGCGGATGTCCAGTCGACGACAAATCGTGGACTGATCGATTGACATCCGTGCCGTGGACAAATATCATCCGTTGCCTGGACAAACATCGTCCAAGTAGTGGACGATTTCTTTAATACTAGCGGCAGCAACGACTTATGATGCCAGATACTGATCAAAACTGGACAAATTTACCCAGACTGGCCACCAAGCACCTACTCGCCAGCACGAGAGTGCTTCCCGTCACCGTGCTCATGGGCGCTAGGCAAACGGGAAAGAGCACACTGGTGCGAACCCATCCAAGCCTGCACGACTACCTCTTTCTCACGCTCGACCGCGCCGAAGTTCGCGAGCAGGCGCGGCGAGATCCGCATACGCTCCTGCGGTCGGCACCACAGGTGATTATCGACGAGGTGCAGCGGGACCCCGCACTGGTGCTCGCCATTAAAGAACTCGTGGATGAACAGGCTTACACGGGACAGCGAACCGTTGGACAGTTCATCCTCACCGGATCCGCCAACCTGCTCGAGATGCAGCGGGTGAACGAGTCGCTGGCCGGACGAGCGGCCTACACCACACTCTGGCCAATGTCGCGGCGCGAACAACTCGGCATGGGCGTCGGCATGTGGTCGGAATTTTTCAGCACCGCGGTCGCCGATTGGTATGACCTGATGCAATCGACAACAACGGTGGAAGCGGACTGGCGAGACAGCGCTCGAATTGGTGGCTATCCGACGCCGGCGATTGAGCTGACCACCGCTGACGAACGCGCGCTGTGGTTTCAGGGTTACATCGAAACGTATCTCGATCGAGACCTGCGCGACCTCGCATCGCTGAACAATCCGCTCGACATGCGTCGCCTCATGCGCATCGCCGCACATCGCGTTGGACAGCTCGTCAACCGTTCAGCATGGGCCAACGATGCCGGCGTCGCGCCGACAACCGCGTTCCGTTACCTCGATCTACTCGAACAATCCTATCAACTCATTCGCCTGGAGGCATACTCGGTCAATCGCCGTAAGCGCCTGATCAAGACGCCGAAAGCCTACTGGAGTGACACGGCGATGGCGTGGCATCTCGCCGGTACGCCACCGCTCAGCGGTTTTCATTTTGAGAATATGGTGGTGCACGATCTGTTGGTGTGGCGCGATGCCCAGTTGCAAAAGCCGTCCATCATGCACTGGCGCACTACCACGCAGGAGGAGGTGGACTTTGTCCTGGAGCAACCGGACGGCAGACTCCTCGCGATTGAATGCAAGAGCGGTGATCGCCCCACGTATAGTGACGCCGACGGTCTGCAACTCTTTCTTAAGGAATATCCAGCGGCGATTGGTGGTCTGTTGCTGCACGGTGGAACAGAAACGCGCTGGATGGCCGATCGCGTGTTATCCGTGCCGTCGTGGCGCGTCATGTAGCACTCCCGACGCCTGATACGGCACCGCGCTTAGGCGAGACCGCTCACCAGTTTCGCAATCGCCAGCATGCCGTCATCACCAACATCGAGGCTGTGCGCGTTTACATAAAGCGCGATATGCGCATCACACACAGCATCAGACAATTCCTGCGCGTGCGCACGCACATACGCGCGACTCGCCTCGGGATGATCGAATGCGTATTGCACAGACGCGCGAACGGCACGCTCCGCCGACGCGGCAACACCGTCTTCCACGTCGCTGCGCACGCAAATACCCGCCAGGGGCACCGGCAACTGCGTCTCTTGTTCCCACCACGCGCCAAGATCGGCAATACACACGAGCCCATGCTCGACGTACGTAAAGCGGCTCTCGTGAATGATCAGGCCCGCTTCGACATCGCCGCTTGCGACTGCGTGCAAGATCCGGTCGTAGCGCATCTCGACAACGTCGTGCACCGCTGGCGCGGCAAGTCGCAGTAAGCGATACGCGGTGGTCTCCTTCCCAGGAATTGCCACTCGCCCGCGCACCGCGTTGGCCAACGTCATCGGCGTGCGTGCCACAACCAGTGGACCAACACCGTGGCCGAGTGCGGCCCCACTGCGCAGCATGCGATAACGAGTGCCGACCGCGGCGAAGGCGCCAACACTCAGTTTGCTGAGATGGAATTCGCCACCGTGCGCCCGCTCGTTGAGTTCTTCGATATCCAGCAACACCGGCGTGATGCGAAACGGCGCGTCGATCAGCCCGTGCACGAGCGCGTGAAAGGCGAACGTATCATTGGGACAGGGTGAATAGCCAAACGTCAGATCACGCACGACGGTGTTCCGGTTCGTCGCGTGTATCCGAGCCCGCATCCGCGTGCGGTGCCGCGACGCGACCCTGCGCGAGCGCCAGCTCAATGGCGGCGACCAGTGCTGGTATGATGTCGATAATGGCCTGAAACGCGGCGGCGAAATGCCAGCGTGCACGGTCTGTTTCTTCAATATCGTTGGCGATCGCGCGCACTTCGATCGCCGGGACACCAGCCAATTGCGCCGCACGCAACACGGCAAACCCTTCCATCGCTTCCACATCGCAGTCGCTCGTGCCACCAACGTGCGCACTGGTGCCAATCGTCAGGGTGGGTGCATACGGCAGCACGCGCTCCGCCGCGGCGAGCAACAGTGGTGAGGCATCCACCACGCGTGGTGCCCATTCGTCCGGCACGCCAAGGTCGCAGTAGCGCGCATCACGACCGATCACCACCGTCGCGGGTGCGAGAGAGCGCGCGCGACGCGCACCGGCGATGCCAACGTGCAAGACGGCCTGCGGAAGCCGAGCCGCGAGGCTTAAGGCGGTGGAGGCGGCAGCGTCGACTGGTCCAATGCCGCATACGAGCGTGTCCCACCCGCTGGCGTGCGCGAGTTCGCGCGCGGTGGCCGCGACCACCAGGATTCGTAGACTCGAGTGCATGAACGTGTAGTCTATGACTCAGTCGCGGCGGCGGACATGGATAGCGCGATCCGACCTTGTCACACTCGCCAAAACAGACGTGCAATGCGCTACAACCGCCGTAGAAGGGCTCTGGAACTGCCCGACGTCCCGGGCGTAGGTTTGAGCACGCGTTTCGCACGTCACACCAGCCCACGTTTATGGCGACTTCGCTCTATACGCCAACCACGGCCACCCGCGCCGCCGCGCCCGCGCGCGAGGTGCCGCTGCATCTCACCGCCGTCGTCGTTGGTGCGACCAGTATCCTCATCGGCATTCTCTGGGACATCTCGTGGCATCGCACCATTGGCCGCGACTCGTTCTGGACGCCTGCACACATGGCCGTGTACTTCGGCGGCACGCTGGCTGGCCTGTCGTGTGGCGCACGTGTGTTGATGGACTCCTTCGGTGCGGGGCGCAGTACGGCGAACGACGGTGTGCGCATCTGGCGCTACTTCACCGGCCCGATCGGCGGCTGGATTTGCATTTGGGGCGCGTTCGCCATGCTCACCTCGGCACCGTTCGACGATTGGTGGCACAACGCATACGGCCTTGATGTTGAAATCCTAAGTCCGCCGCATGTGGTGCTGCTCGTCGGCATCGCTGGCATTCTTGTTGGCGCGCAAGCAATGGCCGCGGCAGCGCAAAACCGGGCCGAATCGAGTGCGTTGTACGCGAACATTTTTCTGTTCAGTAGCGGCGTGCTGGCCACGATGGCCGCTGTCGCCATCACCGAATACACGTTCACGTCGCGCACGCACCAAAGCCTCTTCTATATCGTAACCGGTGGTGTGTTCCCAGCGATTCTCGTCTCTGCAGCGCGTGCATCAAAAGTCTCGTGGCCCGCGACCACAACGGCACTCATCTATATGCTGATCATGGCCGGACAGGTGTGGCTGCTGCCGTTGTTCCCCGGCAGTCCCAGGCTCGGACCAATTGGCCACGACGTGACGCAGATGGTGCCGCTCCCGTTTCCCGTGATGCTGGTGGCGCCGGCCATCGCTATCGACATCATCATGAAACGGATGGCCGATCGCAACGCCTGGCTCACAAGCCTCATACTCGGCGCGTGTTTTGTGTTCGTATTTCTCGCGGTGCAGTGGCCGTTCGGATCGTTGCAGGCAACAGAGATGGGGCGCAACGCATTCTTTGGTGGCAGTCACGATAGCTACGAAACACCGGCGCAGTATCTCGTCGGTCCGCGACAAATGTGGACGGACGGTGCGAGCGTCGGTGCAACACTGTTGCGTATCGCCACATGGGGCGTGCTCGCGGCGACATTGTCCTCGCGACTTGGCCTGGCGCGTGGTACGTGGTTGCGTCGCGTGGTGCGCTAGGTGCGCGTGACCGGGCGATTCGCGGACGTGAAATTGAGCTTCGCGCATACACATTTGCGCGTTGTGCGTGTGATGTCTCGCATGCCGCACTGCCAGATTCGCCGCCTGCTCACGCTGTCCGCGGTGTGGCTCGCAGCAAGCGCGCACGTGGGCAGTTCACTCGTCGTGCAAGAAGGCATGGCCGGACCGTATGCGCTGCGTGTGCTGGTGCGACCACCGGGTGTTATTCCCGGGTTGGTAGAAGTGGTAGTGCGCGCCACAGCAGCAACCGCCATCCCAACTGCGGTGAGCGTGCGGCCCGCGCTCTGGCAATACGGTCTCAAAGGCGCCGCACCCGCCGAACCGACAACACCCGTACCCGGCGAAGCGGGCACGTTCTCGACACATGTCTGGATCATG
>JAYSVL010000248.1:0-5865 GCA_043718595.1 Gemmatimonadaceae bacterium | reverse complement strand
TGGCAGGTGACACATGCGACAAGTCCACTAACATGCCAAGCCGGTTCATCTCGCGCACGACTTCTTTGCCGAACGGTGTGAGCCCATTGTGTTTGGCGACGTCGTTCGCCGCATCGGCCCAATCGAGTGTGACGTTGTGTGTGAGCGTCATGTAGCGCGCGCCCAGCGTGTAGTAGGCCCGTAGCGCGCCGAGCGAGTTTTCTATCGCGTGTCCACCTTCCATGCCGAGCAGCGACCCAATCTTGCCACCTTTGTACGCCGTACGCACGTCGGCCGCCGTGAGTGCGGGTTTGAGCACGTCGGGATAACGAGCGATGGCGCGATGCGCGATGTCGATCTGTTCCAGCTGAATACGCGCGAAGCCCGAGTCGCGCACTTCGCCCGGGATATACACGCTCCAGAACTGCCCACCCACCATACCCTTTCGCAAGCGTGCGATGTCCGTCATGCCGGGCACCGTTTTGCGCAGGTCATACGCCACCACATCGCGCGGATTGTTTGCCGCGTTACGCATCGCCCACGGTAAGTCATTGTGCCCGTCAACCAGCGGAGTGATCGCGAGCAGTTTTTTCACGTGCGCGAGACGCGCGGCGACACTGGCATCCTTGAGTGGCTGGCTGCTTCGCCGGGGCTGCGCCGTAAGCGGCGTGACGGCGAACAGCATGACCAACGTGGCGACGCGTGTGAGGCGCGCGACACCACCGAGGTCACGAGCGCGCTGGGTATACACCGAGCGATGCGAGCACACCATGTTCAGACTCCGAGTCGTTCGAGATAGTGCGGCAGCATCTTGCGCCACCACGGCCAATCGTGATTCACGTCGTAACCCCACAGATCGAAGATGTGCGGGATGCCTTTCCGATCGAGCAGGTCATGAAACATGCGTGACGCTTGCGGCGCTTCGTAGTCACCTTGTCCACTGACCAGGGCAATACGCGAGTGATGTCGCATCGTGTCGAGCGCGCCACCGTCCAGATTGGCGAGGTACCACATCGGATTATTGAAGTAACAATTTTGATCGGAGTAACCTTTGAAGTAGCCACCCGAAAGATCGTAAAAGCCACTCATGCCGATCACGCCACCAAATAAATCCGGTCGGCGAAAGAACGCGTTCGCTGCGTGAAAGCAACCAAAGCTTGCACCGGTGGTGAGTGCGCGTGCGCCACCATCATCGACGATGTGGCGAATAAACGGCACTACTTCGTCTTCTACGTAACGCGAATAGAGTGCCTGACGCCGCGCTTGTTCGGGTACGGACATCTTGCGGTCCATCCAGGCCAGCCGGTTGATGCTGTCGATGGAGAACACACGCAGACGACCGGCCATCAGGAGCGGCTCAACTGCCTTGAGCAGCCAGAAGCGTTCGTTCTCGAGAAAATCGGCGGCGGCCGTGGGGAAGAGCAACAGGGGCTGGCCGGCGTACCCGTAGGTGACGATGGGCATTTCGAGGCCGAGCGCGGGGCTGCGCCAGCGGTCAATACGACGCGGCAGTCTTGGATCGACGAATTGTGGGGCCATGGCGAAAGGTCGCCGACAAGCGCTCGCGCGGCCAGTGCGTCCTACCTATGCTCAGCGCGTGGAACCTGTGTGGGTGTCCAAGCTAAGAGTTCGCGTAAAACAAAATTTTCGGCCGATCGAGAGCTCCGATCGCGAGATCTTCTGATATCGCGCGATCTTCTCGGGATAGTCGATGATGCTCGACGCACAGTATCCCGCGCTCAGAAACATTTGCTCGGCGAGGGAGATGGCGAAGAGTTCAGGATAGCCACGCTCCTGGGCCAGCTTTTCCGCAGCGGCGATGAGTTGTCGACCGATACCACGTCCCTGCGCGGTTGGCGAAACGGCGAGGGAAACCAGCTCCACGAGCGATGGCGAGTATTCGTCAAGCGCGACGCAGCCGAGCACGCCGCCGTCGTCGTCGCGCAGCACCTGGTAGTCTTGCAGATGACCGGTGACGAAGTCGTCCGAGCGATGAAGCGTCAGGCCGTCCGGCGCATACATGTTGTTGAGCGCAACGATGGCCGGGATGTCGCGCTCCTGTGCATGCTCGACACCGGCCGCGCGGTAATGCGTTGCGTTGGTCATCGCGACGCGTAGACTCTGGCTTTGCCTGCGGCGTCGAAGAGAATCACCTGATAGCGTTCCGCCCGTCCCCCTTCCATGCCGGGAGACCCCATCGGCATGCCCGGTACGGCCAATCCTCGCCCGACGGGTTTTTCGTCCAGCAGTTTGACGATGACATCGGCCGGAACGTGCCCTTCTATGGTATAGCTGCCGATGCGTGCCGTGTGGCAGGACTGGAGAGCGTCGGGCACACCCATCGACGTCTTCACAGTGGCCATGTCGGTGGTGTCGTGCACCGTGGCGACAAATCCCGCCTTCTGCACGTGGGCGACCCAGAGTTTACAGCAGCCGCAGTTGGGCTCTTTATAGATGGTGATCGCGCGCGATGTCGCGGCTGCTATCGCGCCGGGCGCAGCCTTGCCGGTCGGCGGCTTCGGCGGTTGCGCGCGCAGTTGGGCAACCGAAGCCGAGACGGCGGCGAATCCGGTGAGGGCGCCGAGTGTCGCGAGAAAGTCGCGGCGGGAGCTCGATGCGGCGAATAGGGGCTTCATAGTCAGGCGTAAGTTAACTGTTTTGTGCGTGGCTGTCGCTCTTGTCCTAACGTGTGGCGTGCCCGACATTTAGGAATGCCTTTGACAGCCAACCATCCGTACGGCGGCAACGAGCGCCGTAGCAATCCACGCCTCCGCGAGCTTGTTGATGAGATGCTCGCGTCGATCCGCGCCGCCGCCAATATTGACCTCTGGAATACCGAGGAGCGCACCAGGTATGAAGCGGACATGGCGCGCATTATGGAGCAGGTCCGGCAACATGCGATTGTGAGAGAGAACGTGGCGTAGCGAGCTTGCGATCGACAAACGCTGTATGCTGGATTTTCAGCAATAGGCTGTTTTAGTAGCATTGCCACGCAGGACGTATGTGTGACACGCGTTGGCGACATAGAGCGAGTCGGTAGCGCCGTCTGACTGAAGCGTGGAAGGAGCGGTAACACGATGTCTCAAGCACAACCCCGCTGCTGACGGCTTTCGCGCTACAGCACCGCTGCACCCCCGCACGTGGTTGTGGAGCACGCGCCTCTGGCAAATTGCACGATCGCCGCCGCGAGGTCGGGCGACCGACCGAAATGACTGCTCAATGGCCTTGGGTGCCGCGATTTTGTCGCAATTCCGCGCATTACTGATACGACAATCAGACGGCACGACACTTGCCCTTCGTCAGGGTAGCCTCGCTACTCGGTGGACCCACGGGTTCACCTTCGCACTCCGACGAAGGGATGCAAATCGTGATTCGTAAACTTCTTGTCGCCGCCTTCCTCCTGGCAGCGTCGGTTAAATCGGCATCAGCGCAAAACGTGATATGCAGCTTCACCGGCTCCGGCGCGTCCGGTGTCGATTGTCTTGGACACACCTGGAATGTCGGGAGCGGCGGTTGGGGCATTCCGGGTATCGGGTTCGGTTCTCAACCGAATGCCGGAGTTGTAACCGCTAGCGACTTCCATTTTCGTTGTCTCGTCGGCTGTGGCGCGATAGCAAATGGTGCGATCGACGACACTAGGTTCTCGCTGGCGCCGTTCGGCACGACCTTCTGGTCTGAACTGCTCGATGTGCCAAATAACCGTATCGACTTTTTCTCATCGGGCGTCGCGGACGACCTGACGCCCGGTAGATCATATTTCGTCAACATCCAGGTGCCGATCACCGTCGCCACATTCCAGTTCGAAGCGTCGTGGACGAGTCGAAACGCGGTCGTGCCCGAACCTGCTTCCTTCGCCTTGGTTGGCGCTGGCTTGGCAGCACTCGGCTTGGCTGCCCTCCGCCGCAAACAGCTGTAGCGAGCTACTGCCACGCTAACAAATCCCCGCCTCGGCGGGGTTTTTTGTTTCTTGTAGCCGCGTACCACGTGTATTAGATATTGCTGTTTTTCCAGCATAATGCTATTTTTTCAGCATGCCCATGTTACCGATGTATCGTCGCCACTCGCCGCACCATGATCCGATCAGACGCTGAGGCATTGCCGCGTCGCGAGCGACAGGTGATGGACGGACTGTATGAGCACGGACCCAGCACGGTCGCCGAAGTCCTCGCGTTTCTTGATGGCCCGCCGAGTTACTCGGCCGTACGTGCGTTGCTTCGCACGATGGAAAAGAAGGGACTCTTGCTGCATTCGCAAGAAGGTGCTCGTTACGTCTACGCGCCGGTGTCGGAGCGGCACAGCGCGGCGCGATCGGCGTTGCGACATGTGGTGCGCACGTACTTTGACGGCTCGGCGGTAGCCGCAGTCGCGGCCCTACTGAGCGATGCAAGTGTGGCGTCCGACGAGCTGGAACATTTGGTGAAGCTCATTGACACGGCACGGCGAGCCGATCGCTGACGAAGTATGAACGCGCTGGGGATATGACGTCAGTTGGCCCGGAGCCGTTCATAGCAACGCCATTTCCAACCGCTGCTTCCGTTGCTCCCAATCCGGCATCACCCTATCCAGCAATCGATAGAACCGGCCATCGTGATCGCGGTGCGACAGATGACAGAGTTCATGGCAGACTACGTACTCGATGCAACGACGCGGAGCGCGCACGAGATGCACATTCAGCGTCATCGTGCCCGCGCGCGACAGACTGCCCCAGCGTGTGTGCATGGCGCGCACGACCACGCGGGGCCGCTCGAGTTCCTTGACACGAACCAGATTGGCGTCCACCACATCGCTGAACACTTTCCGCGCGCGTGCCAGATACCACCGACGCAACTGCAACCGCACGCGCTCCGGGTCACCGGGGCCTGACAGCGTCACCCGTAACTCGCCCCGGGCAAGCGTCACGCTGCTGTCGTCACCGCGCAGCACCTTAAGCCGATACTGGCGGCCCAGATATAGGTGCGACTCACCGTTCACGTACTGCCGCACCGGCGTGCGAGGGCGATAGCGTTCAAATTCGGCCAGCTGCCGACCAATCCATGCTGCACGTTTCTGCACGCGCTCGGCGATTCGCTCCGGCGAGCACCCCACTGGTGCACGCACCAACACGCGCCGATCGGGGTGCACTTCGATACCCAGCGTCTGTCGCGTGGCCAGCCAGCGCACGTCGTAGTCGATCGTCTCCCGTCCGTACATGAACGTGGCCACCGTAGCACTCATCCGGCCGTCCGATGACGGGCAAGCTGCATGGTCTTCTCGATGATGAGATCCATCTCGTCGGTGGTGAGCGCGATGCCCCGTGCGCCCTTCAATTCGTCATACAGATAGTCATCGATCTCGTTCATCGTCCGGCGCTGCGCGTCCAGATCATCCCAGTAGCCCACCTTGCGGTTGCGCTGAAACACGTCCCACACCGCGTTGGCTGCATTCGCAGCGATTGTTTGTGTCTGCTCAGCGTCGCTCAGGTAGTTCGCAAGAAACGGCCGCAGCAGGCCATACACGGCCGACGCATCGGCGTCGCCTGCCACGGCACTCGGCAAGTCATCGCCTTTTCGCGATACGACTGCATTTCTGAGGCCGGTCACCTTCTGCAAGTATTCGAGATCGGTGAGACGACGAGCGCGGTATTCGTCGATGGCAAGCTGGATCAGCCTGGAAAACTTTTCGTAGAATGCAGGGTCCTGATCCAGCCGCTCGCTAATCGCGCGTTTGGTGGCGTGAGCAATGGTGTCTGCCTTGGCGGCGAGATGATCGCCCGCGCCCGCGCCTTGTTCCTCAACCACTTTCCGGAACGCCGCCTCGTCGAAGATGTTCACCGGCGCGTTGAGCCGCACCACTTCAGACGCCGAAATGTGCGTGTCCAGCAACTTCTGGATGCGCGGTTCGAAGTCG
>JAYSVL010000247.1:0-5865 GCA_043718595.1 Gemmatimonadaceae bacterium | reverse complement strand
CGTCATCATGCCAGTCGTACGTGCGCGCGCGGCGCCGCTCTTTAGCTCAGCCTCGGTGATCAGGCGCACCACCGTGTCGGTCTTCGCCGCTATCGCATGACGCGCAACCTGGGTTGGCGTGAGCACCTCGGCGGCATTCTGCAACGCGCCGGTGGCGGCGACGATGTACCCGGCGGGCACGGTGACGGCGAGGGCATAGTCGCCGAATTCGAGATAGAACTCGCCCTGTCCGAGATACGGTTCGATGTTCCATCCGCGCACATCGTCGTAGACCGCGACGCGTGGATACCACTGCGCGATCTCATACAGCGCGCCGTCGCGCCCCATCCGGTCTGCGCCATGTTCGGGCACCAGAAAACTCCACGCCGCATCAATGGTCGCCGTCTTTCCCGGCGCCAGGGGTTCCGCGAGGTCCACCTTCATCATCGTTTCGTTGGGTCGCTGCACAAGCGGCGCGCGCATGGCAGTTTTTGCGCGCGGGGCTGGCGGCAGCACCTGTTCGAGCCTTGAGAATTTCTGACCGCCCTCAAAACCCCGGGCACCAAATCGCGATGCCTCAGGGAAGATGAAGGAATTGAGCGAGTTGCTGCGGAACGCGTTCTGCTCGACCTGCAGCCAGAGAAACCGCAGCGTGTCCGGTGAGTGATTGGTGTAGCGCAACGTCATCTCACCCTTCACCATCATCGCCGTTGTGTCGAGCGTGGCAGCGAGTGTGTAGTCCGCCCGATTCTGCCAGTAGCGTGCGCCAGGCGCGCCACTGCCCGCGCGCATTTCGTTTGCTGTTGGCAGCAACAGCGGCGCAAAGATGGAGGTATCGCCAACCGCACGCGGTCGTGCGCCCGAGTCCATCTGCGCGTGCGACAACGTGGCGCTCAACGCGAGACCCAGGGCAACGCGGGCGATGCCGCTGACGGTGGCGCGAAAAAGGGTGCGAATCGGCATATCGTGCGGAGAGCGGAATGAGCAGGCTGCGTGGCTACTGAACATTAGTCGAACGGAAAAGAAGTGGCGCGGTACGGCGACGGCAATCAGCTTTGGGCATGCCAGCCGACACCGTGTTTCATGCCGCCGCGCGCTTCCCGCTCGGCTTTCGTTGCGCCAGTCGCAACGTTGGACTCAAACCCACGGCTCGCGATCTGACCCTCTTCGTGAGTGAAGTAGACGCCGCTGCCGCCGCCGTGTTTACCCGCAATCATTTTCCTGGTGCGCCCATCATCCTCGGCCGCGAAACGCTGCGGGGCGGGCAGCTGCGCGCCATCGTAGCGAATAGCAAAGTGAGTAATGTTGCCACCGGTGCCCTTGGGCTGGCCAACGCGCGTCGGATGGCGACGGCGGCGGCGCTCGAAGTGGGCACGGCGCCCGACCGCGTGCTCGTGAGTTCCACCGGCGTGATCGGTGTGCCGCTGCCGATTGAAAAGATCGAACGCGGAATCGCCGGCATGTCGAGCGAGCTGCAAGACGACCCCATGGTTGGTGCCGAAGGCATCATGACGACCGACACACATCCGAAGGCGTTTTCCGCGTCTGTTGGCGAAGCAACAATCACCTGGGTGGCCAAAGGGTCGGGGATGATTGAACCCAACATGGCGACGATGCTCGCCTACATCTTTACCGACGCGCGGTTTGACGCACCAACACTCGATGCGATGTTGCGCCGAGCGGTAGCGACGTCATTCAACACCTTGTCCGTCGACACCGACACGAGCACGTCCGACACCTGCGCGCTACTCGCCAACGGGCTGGCCGGCCCGGTGGACGAATCGGCGTTTTATGACGTGTTATCCGCCGGGTGTCTGCGCATGACGGAAACGCTGGCCCGCGATGGGGAGGGTGCGACACGACTCATTCGCGTACGGGTCACCGGTGCGCTCACCGACGGCGAGGCACACGTGGTTGCCAAGTCGATCGTCAACTCGCCGCTCGTCAAGACGATGGTACATGGCGCCGATCCAAACGTCGGCCGACTGTTGATGGCGATCGGCAAGTGTTTCGACTGCACCATCGAGCCCCTCACCACCGACGCGTGGATCAACGACGTCCAGGTGGTTCAGCGCGGTGAGCGTCTACCCTTCGACGACGCCGTCGTGCGCGCGACGCTGACGAATGACACGGTCGAGCTGACGGTGTCTCTGGGTGTGGGCGACGGTAGTGCGCGCGCCTTTGGCTGCGATCTCACCAAAGGTTATGTCGAGGAGAACGCGTCGTACTATTCGAGTTGACAACGGTTCGCGAAGCTGACGACGACTACGCGCCGCGCTTCCCCAGGACGGCGAGATCGGCCCCGCCGAGTCCGTTGATGATGAGATGGTCCATGCGGTTGGCCAGGGCGTCGAGCAGTGGTGTGGATTCGTCGCCCGCGGTCTCGCGCATCAGGCGCACATCTTTGCGTGCGACGTCGAGCGTAAACTGTGGGTCGAACTGATCGGTCACCATCATGCGACCGCGCGTGTTGACCGGACCGTTGAGCTGCACCTTGGCGAGCATTTGCATCACGCCCTCGCGTTCAACGTCTGCCGCGTCGGCCATGCGCATGATGTCGGCAACGATACCCACCACCGACAGCGTTGCCGCGTTGCCAAACAGTTTGTAGACGGCCGCAAGCTCTGCGCGTTCGCCAACGTGCCACAATTCACCCGTCATGCCGGCGAGTGCCTCCCGGACGCGCGCGACGCGGGCATTGGGGCCCGCGACCAACATCATCCCGGTCTTGGTGCGCGCGGCTCCGGGTCCCATCATCACTGGTGCATGCAGGTAGTGCAGGCCTTGCGCGTCGAGTGTGGCGGCGCGCGCTGCGGTGCGGTGCGGCTGATTGGTGGTGTGGTCGACAATCACCACGTCACTACCCAGCGCATCACGAAAGGCAGCGATGGCCTCGTCGACCGAGTCATCATCGAGCAACACGAGATGCACTCGATCTGCCCCGCGCACGGCGTCGGCCGGTGTATCCGCGGCGTGCGCGCCAAGGGCCACGAGTGGCTCGGCCTTTGATGCAGTGCGGTTCCATACCACGACCTCGTCCCCGCCCTTCTTGAGCAGCGCTTCGACAAACGCGCTCCCCAGCAACCCCGTACCTAGGACGGCGATGCGACTCATGGCCTGTTGCTCCGTGCTGTTGATGTGGACAGTGGCGCGCGTCGGTGCTTGGTGCTCTGCTCGTACCCGTAGGCAAGCTTGATCAGTGTTGCCTCGCTCCACGGGCGACCAAAGAACGTCATACCCGCAGGCAGCGTATTGTCGCGCGTATATCCCATCGGCACGGTGATCGCCGGAAACCCTGTGCTTGGTGAGAAGAGCTGACTGTTGTCACCATGCGGCGTGTTCAGGTCGCCAATCAACCGTGGCGGATTGCTCCAGGTTGGGTACACCAGCGCATCAAGCTTGAGCGTATTCATCATCTGCAGCACCGCAACACGCAGTGCTTCCCGCACCTTCTCACGACTGTTGCAGCCAGCACTTTGCTCCGGAGTCTCGGTGGCCTGGGCTGCGTCGCGCAATCGCTGTTCCACCGTGGGATGAAACTTGCGACTGCGCAGTACATCATCGACGGACTTGACCGGTGCGTTTGGTCCGCGCGCGGCGAAATACCGTTCGAGATCACTCTTGAAGCGATTGCAACCGCCCTGCTGCCGACGCTGAATCACATCAAGCGAATCGACGCGTGACGGGTCCACAATCACGGCACCTTGCGCCTTGAGTGCGGCGACGGCGCGAAGAAAAACGGCGTTCACTTCGCTGTCGAGCGTCGCACGTTCGTACGCTTGCCGCAGAATGCCGATACGCGCGCCTTTGAGTGCACCGGGCACCAGCGCCGACCGATAGTCGCGTTCGCGCTTGCCATCGGCCGGTGCCGTTACCGGATCGTCGGGATCACTGCCCGCCACCACGTCAAACACGGCCACGGCGTCGGCAAGCGTGCGCGCCATCGGGCCCGCCACGTCGGCCACCGCATTGAGTGGAACAACACCAGCGCGTGATGTGAGGCCCATGGTGGAACGAATACCCACCAACGCCTGATGCGCTGATGGTCCGCGAATCGAGTTTCCCGTGTCCGTGCCAAGTCCCACCACACCAAAGCTGGCGGCAATGGCCGCTGCGGTGCCGCCACTCGAACCCGCAGTCACGCGATCGAGCGCGTACGGGTTTCTGGTGTAACCGGGCAGAATCGAACTCACCGTTTCATACGGCGTGAACGCCCACTCGGCGAGGTTCGACTTGGCCAGCACAATCGCACCGGCCGCGCGTATGCGATTGACCATCGTCGCGTTCTGAGGCGGCTTCCACCCTTCGAGTGCGAGTGAGCCAGCGCTCGTCTGCATGTCCATCGTTTCGAAGTTGTCCTTGACGATCATCGGAATGCAGTGCAGCGGCCCCACCGGACCGCTGGCGGCATAACGTGCGTCGAGCGAGTCGGCGATGGTGAGTGCCGCTGGATTGAGTGTGACGATCGCGTTGATCGCAGGCCCGCTCTTATCGAAGGCGGCAATGCGGTCGAAATAGGCTTGCACGAGCGCGCGACAGGTGAGTGTGCGCGCGCGGAACGCCGCCTGCACTTGCGCTATGGTCGTCTCTTCCACGCGGAAGGCGGTGCGCGACGCGGCTCGTGGTGCGCGTGGCTGTTGCGCAGAGAGCAACGACGGCAAGGCGGCCACGAGCAGCGACAGCAGGCGGAGAGAAGGGAGTCGGAGAGGCATATCCATGGAAAGGAGGGCCAAATGTTGTGCAGAGTACAGTGGCTCGTTCACTCGCCCTGCAATCAATCACACGGAACGCTTCACTAGGGCCTTGCGGCGCCGGGTCCGCGCAACACATGACCTGGTTTGGCCCCTGTGTGCCTGCCGCCATCGATTACGACGACGCCGTTCACCAGCACATACTCCACGCCGGTGGCGAGCTCCGTTGGCTTTTCGTACGTGGAACGATCTTCCAGCGCGTCGAGATCGAACACGGTCACGTCGGCCCACGCTCCAATACGAATCACGCCGCGATCGGCAAGTCGCATGCGCGTTGCGGGCCACGACGTCATCTTGCGCACAGCGTCCTCCAGTGTGAGCACTTTGCGCTCTTTCACGTACTTCGCAATTACCCGCACGCTGTTGCCGAAACCGCGTGGATGCGGAAACTCTGACGCGTCGACCACACCAACTTGCGCCACCGCGCCGGCATCACTGCCAATGCTGGTCCAGGGAAAGCGCAATGCCGTCTCGATGTCCGGCTCCGACATCATGTGATAAACGGCCATGACACGACCGTTGCCTTGCATCACGATATCCCATGCCGCGTCGGCCGGTTCCTTGCCCGTCTCCTTGGCGATCTGCGCGATGGATTTGTTGACGTACTTCGCGTTGGCCGGATTTTGCGCGTTGACGAGCACGACGCGATCCCAGCCGCCAGCGGCTTCGATGATGTTCCACCATCCTGGCGACCCAGTCGTCACCTCACGCTTGAGACGCGCGCGCGTGGCGGGATTCGCGAGACGGGCGCGCAGTGAGTCACGTCCACCCTCAAACGCCCAGCTAGGTATCGTCGCCTCAAGGCCCGTGCCGCCAGCCGTGTACACGTACAGATCAGCGGCGACGTCCACATTGCGCGCGCGTGCCGCCTCAACCACCAACCGTATGCTGTCCATAAGCACACCCCAGCCCGGCTGGTGCGCGACCTTGAGATGGAACACCTCCACTGGAAGGCCAGCGCGCTCACCGATCGCAATAGCTTCGCGCACGGACTGCACCACCTCCGCGCCTTCGCCGCGAATGTGACTGGCGTACACACCGCCGTATTTCGCGGCGACTTGAGCGACTGCAACCAGTTCGTCGGTTGACGCGTAGCTCGACGGCGGATAGATGAGCGCCGTCGTCATGCCCATCG